>DASZDV010000464.1:0-4415 GCA_035941575.1 Pyrinomonadaceae bacterium | reverse complement strand
CCGATGGTCGCGTATGTCGGTAAGAAGCCAATGGCGGCAGTGGCTCCGCCCATCACCAGCAACGTGACGAGAAACGCATATTTGCGGCCTACCAGATCGCCGATACGTCCAAAGAAGAGTGCACCAAAAGGACGGACGACGAAGTCAACTGCAAACGTCGACAGGTAAGCGATCAGTGCGAGTGTGTCGTTACCTTCCGGATAGAAGAGAGGCGAGATCGTGACGGCGAGACTGCCGAAGATGTAGAAGTCGTACCACTCGATCATGGTACCGACTGCCGATGCGGTGATTACTTGCCAGATGCGATAGCTGTGAACTTGATTTGTGGGCGATGACATTCGTTAGTGCGACGCGGCCGGCAGGATTGCCAGGTCAGCTCGCAAGGCGCCGAGTTGAGTTGTAAACGCGATGCGCAGCGGCAGGCGGCGTCGATCATCGCTGATCCACATTCGTAACTGATACTTATCCGGCACCGGATCGTCGGTAGTTATCGTCACTGCGATCGCCGGCACTGAATTTTGTCCTAACTGGATCGTTTCCCGCTTCTGCGACTGCACGAATATCGTCTTCGGCCTGTTCTCGACGAGCACTGCTACCGCACTGCGTCTGTTTGGAGTCAGATTAAAAGTCCGTATGGCGTAAAAGAATGAAACGTAGTCGTGCGTGCCAACCGGAATCTCGATTTTCGTGCCCTGATCGGTTGTGACCGTACCGGTGTCCTGGTTCACGGTTAACGTTTGGTTAAGACGGCGTTGTCCTTCCATCAGGTTCATGACGGTGCGGAACGGAAGCAATGCTTGCGGTTCGACGTAGGAGTCGATCTGATCTCGCGCGACGAACAAACGCGCGAGGGCGTTCGTTGTTTGTGCGTTCACAGTTAGAAAATAGCCGTCGCGTTCGAAGTAACGCGAACGTCCGCGCACTTGAAATGTTGCAGTTGCCATCGGCGTCGCATCTGAACCGATGAAGATTTGATAGTTGAGTTGTTCGCCGACAGTGAAGGGCCAGTTTTCATGCACGGTGGGCGTTGGCGGAGGAGCGCTCGATGTTGGTGGCGGCATCGGAGCGGGTTTCACTGTTTTATCTGGAGCGGGAGCTTCGGGTGCAGGTGGTTTGACGATCTCCGAAGCGGCGAGTTCGGCTTCGAAGTGACTCGGTCCGACACGCCCGGTGATCAAGACCGGCACGTGACGTTCGTCGTCACTGAAGTAGATCCTGAGATTTCGCACCGGTGAGTTGTCGACGCTGACGCGCGTGACGATCGTGTTGAAGCTGCCGACGTTGGTCATCGTTGCCTGGCGGCCGGTAACTTTGAGTTCGGCGTGGTACTCGGCACCTTCACCGCGTACTACAAAACTGTATTCGCCGCCGTCGCTGAGTGGCAATGCGCGCGCGCGGTAAAAAGCCGACAGGAGATCGTAAGTGCCGGGGAAGCCTCTTTGTTTTGGCGGGATTGCTTCGTTGCCCGCAGTTTGATTGAAGTCGTGAACGGAATCAGCAGATCTGGTTGCGTCGCGTGCAGTTTCTTCGGAGCGGAAGGGGAGTCCGGTTTCGGGGTCGATGTATGTCGTGTAGTCGTTATTGATGGCGAGTAACGCGACGTTGACGAGGCCTGTGGTTTCGACGTGAGCGCGTAACTGGATGGCGTCTCGACCGAAGAACACTCCGCGCGAGACGATCTGAAACTCAGCGTGTGCTGCGCTCGGAAAGTTTGAGAACGAGACGTTGTAAGTGAGGCGTTCGCCGATTTGATAGGGCGACTGCGAGAAGCGCGCGCCATCTCCGTTCTGCTGAGCAGACACCGGAAAGATAAGCGCGAGAAGGAGAATTGTTAGGGTTGAAATGATCGGGCGCTTCAAGCTGAGATTCACCGTCGCATGATAGTTTCAAATCAAAAACAGGGCAAACATTGAGTGTTAATAGCTTTACACGCCACCACTTGCGAGGGGTTCCCGTTCATGCGGCGTTCGGCTCAGTTGCTGCGGCTGCCCATCATTAGACTTGCAACTCCGCCGAGTCGTTACCTTCGGCTTCGCCGCCTGATGTGAGGCGAAGGCTCCGCCTCGCCGTAGCTTCAATAAAAAAACTGGGGCTACGCCCCTCGTACGGCCTGTGGCCGAGCCCGTTCCATCTCGAACGCGATCTCACGCGCGGCAGCGACTGGATCCGCGGCCGCAGTGATCGGCCGGCCGACGACCAGATAATCCGCGCCAGCTCTCAACGCCGCTTCAGGTGTGGCGACTCGTTGCTGATCATCCGCACCCGCATCCGCCGGACGTATTCCCGGTGTGACGATAAGCAACGTTCGGCTCGCCACTGTCTCGCGAATCATCTGCGCTTCCCGCGGCGAAGCCACGAACCCATCCACTCCCGATTCTTCCGCCAGCTTCACCAGCCGCAACACAGCTTCCTGCGGGCTCGAATTAACACCGATTTGCGAAAGCGCGGCGGCGTCGATACTCGTGAGCACACTGACAGCCAGCACAGCAGGCCGGCTTATGCGTTCTCTTTCTGCAACCTCGGTTACAGCTTCAACCGCGCGGCGCATCATCTCTCGGCCGCCACTCGCATGAATGGTAAACATCGAAACTCCGAGTTGCGCAGCCGAACGCGCGGCGCCCGCAACCTGGTACGGGATGTCATGAAACTTCAGGTCGAGAAACACCTTCGCTCCGGACGACACGAGGTCTTTAACAATCTGCGGTCCGCCGAGAGTGAAGAGTTGCGAACCGATTTTGAACATACCGGCGACGTCGCGTAGTTCCTTTACCAGCGACAGCGCTTGATCCGGTGTATCGACATCGAGGGCTACGATCAGTTTTTCCAATGTTTCCTCCTTTTCTAATAATGGTTGGCCCGACAGCCAACTGCGTCTTCGAGCTTAACGAACCCCTCACGCTTCAAGATTCGTTCTAATCCGTGGCCGATCTCGCGAGCGATGTTCGGCCCGCGATAGATAAACCCAGTGTACAACTGCACCAGACTCGCCCCGGCGGCGATCTTTTCCCACGCGTCTTCAGCTGTGAAAATTCCTCCGACGCCAATCAACGGAACCTTGCCGCCAGTTAGCCGGTACAAATCCGCTATCATCCGTGTAGATCTGTTTCTTAAGGGCGCACCACTGAGACCGCCTTCGCCGCAAGCCGCCACCTGCGCCTGATCCGTGCGCAATCCGTTGCGTGTGATCGTTGTGTTAGTTGCGATGATGCCGTCGATTCGCAGCCTCACGATCACATCAACACTCAACTCAAGTTGCCCCGGCGTGAGATCCGGCGAGAGTTTCACCAGCAACGGCATCGGGCGCTCTCGTCGATGCACCTGCTGCAACTCTCGATTGCGTTCCTGAAGCGCCATTAACAGCGACGACAACTGTTCAGACTGTTGCAAGTCG
Organism: Pyrinomonadaceae bacterium; assembly: GCA_035941575.1. Taxonomy (GTDB): domain Bacteria; phylum Acidobacteriota; class Blastocatellia; order Pyrinomonadales; family Pyrinomonadaceae; genus PSRF01. The sequence continues at coordinate 1,024 of DASZDV010000464.1, read as the reverse complement.
CGCAGTTGTGGCGTGTTTGGCGAACTGACATTCACCGCAACGTAGTCCGCCACTTTGTAAACGAGTTCAAAGCTTCGAAGATAATCTTCATTCGCCTGGTCCAACGGCGTGATCTTGCTCTTGCCGATGCTCACACCGAGCACACAGTTTGGGCGTTGCCGCTCGACGCGTTTCGCGAAAGCAGCAGCGCCGGCGTTGTTGAATCCCGCGCGATTGATGAGCGCTTTATCTTTCGCGAGTCGAAACAACCGCGGCCGCGGATTTCCAGGTTGCGCGTGCAACGTCACAGTGCCGGCTTCGATAAAACCAAACCCGAGCGCGGCGAGTGGTTGCAGCGCCACGCCGTCCTTATCGAACCCGGCGGCGAGTCCGACAGGATTTGGAAACGTCAGTCCAAAGCGCTTGAGCTCCAGCGCAGGACTCGATGTGTCGTGACGACGCGCAACGAACTCGTTAACGAACTTCGGTCTAAGCAGCGAAAGTGAATGAAGTGCCAATTCGTGAGCGGTCTCAGGAGGGAGACTAAAAAGAAGCGGACGCACCAGTGAGCGGTAGACCATGCTTTCCAGAAGACTTTGTACTGTGTGCGTTGCGGTTTGTAAAGCAGGGAAGTGTCAATAGCTCACGCTCGTCGCACTGACGTTTTACGAACCCCCTAACCGCTTCCATCTGTGTAATCCGTGTAATCCGTGGCCTATTTCTTCTCGAGTCGTAAAAACTTCTCCGCATCGGTCCACCTTGTTACACAGTAGTTCGACGGTTATAATCAGCGCGTTTAAGGAGTCATTACTCAGCGAATATCCATCTGTTCGATGAGATAATTTTAGAATGACAAAGGACGAATTCATCGAGGTCGATCCTGAAAAGATGAGCGGCACGCCTGTTTTCACCGGCACGCGCGTCCCGATCAACCACCTGTTCGACTATCTTGAAGCGGGCGACAGCCTTGGTGAATTCTTAAATGATTTTCCGACGGTCAAACGCGAACAAGCGCTAGGAGTGCTTGAGCTGATGCGTGAACGTC
>DASZDV010000463.1:0-2641 GCA_035941575.1 Pyrinomonadaceae bacterium | reverse complement strand
CCCGGACGCGGCGACAGCTCGCTGATCAGTTCCACCATGACGCTCGGAAATAGTTGGGACTGTTGCGCCGTGACGGCCCAGTTTTCAACCTTCAACGTGGGCCTGCGCAAGGAAAATCGGGTGGTTTTCAGCTTCCGTCTGAACGGAATTGGAAGCTTTGGCACCGAGCAGATCGGGCAGCGTTTCCGGTAAATGTACGAAGTCTAGACGGGCGGCCCGTTCAAAAGCTATGATGCTTGAGGTCGCCCCGTTTGAGACCTCGACAGAGCCCGGCCTGGCTCCAGTTCAACAAAATTTTATTGTTCAGGCATCCTCATGAGAAGTTGAAGCACCTGAGGTGCTTACGCTTTTAAGACGCGGTTAAACCTCCCAAATTGACACGTTTTTTAAGAACCGAATGAAATTGCTGGACTCCTTCTCTATCCCTGTTGAGCGTCGCCTGAAAACCCTTCGGCCAACTGTTTGTCGTCGCTCGCGCATGGTCCTGGCTTTCAGCCTCGCCGCGATGCTGCTATTGCCTTCGTTCGGCCTGGTTGTTTCTGCACACGCACCGGCGACGGCGGACTCCGACTACGATCATTTCATCATTTACGCAGGCGAGGACAGCGACACCGTCTGTCGCGAGGCCAACGCGAGCGAACGCAGCGAGCTGGAGAAGATCTCACCCAAGAATCTGCGTCAATTCAATCACCTGGGCGAGAAGTCGATGGGCCTGAATGCGGACGTCGATAACGACGTAACACATCTCACGATCATCCTCCGCGCCACGCCAAATCTTGAAAACAACGCACCCGCCAAAGCAGCGTTCACCCGAGCGGCAGCCGCGTGGGAGAATCTCGTTAATTCTCCCGTCACTATCTATATCGACGCCGACTTCGGTCCGGACAATTTTGGAGCACCGTGGCCCAGCGGCGTTCTCGGCTCGACCAGTTCACCGAGTCTGAGTGGCCAGAGTTATTCTGTAGTCAGAAGTAACCTGATCACGGGAGCAAACACCCCGGCCAAACAAGCTGTTTACAATGCTTTGCCGGCCAGCTCTCTGCCGACTGACGTTGGTAACCTTACCGCAGTTTCAGTTTCTAGTTCGATTGCCCGCGCCATAGGCTTGCTTCCTGCGACGGCCCAGCCAGGCGACAATGCCGCGCGCATGGGGTTCAACGGCTCGGGTACTTTCACTTTCGATTTTGATCGCACCGACGGGATCTCGGGAATCGACTTCGAATCAGTGGCCGCGCACGAGATCGGACACGCTCTTGGTTTCACATCACGCTCGGGATCACAGGGAACAACGACTGCGGCGATGTGGGATCTCTATCGTTTCCGCTCCGGAACCACGTCCGCGACTTTCACGACCGCTCAGCGAATCATGACGGCCGGAGGACCGGTGAACGATCCGTTGCAGTTCTACTTTGTTCCCGGCGAGAGTCAACTCGGACTCTCCAACGGCGGCCCAAGTGGTTCGACAGATAACAATGCTGATGGCAATCAATCTAGTCACTGGAAACAGGCGTCCCTCAACGGCGGCTACATCGGCATCATGGATCCGCGCATCCCTGGCGGCGTAGTCAGGCCGATTACCAGCAACGACGTCAACGCACTCAACATTTTCGGCTACAACTCGAACGCTGTTCCTGCGCCGACTCCGCCGGCAAACGACAACTTCTCTGCGGCGCAAACGATCTCCGGATGTTCCGGCAGCGTCAACGGAACAAACGTCGGCGCAACGCGCGAAAGTGGTGAGCCCAACCACTCGCCCGACAACGGCGGCGGCAACCGCTCGATTTGGTTTTCGTGGCAGGCTCTAGGTAGCGGCAACGTTACGTTCACAACCGCGGGCAGTGGCTTTGACACTGTAATGGGCATTTACACCGGAAACTCTGTTGGGTCGCTAAGCACGGTCGGGAAAGCGGACGACAACAGTGGTACTGACAAGACGAGCACAGTTAGTTTTAACGCGACAAGCGGCACTGTCTACAGAATCGCAGTTGACGGTTACAACAATGGTGGTACCGGTGGTGACGTTGGACCAGTGACACTCAATTGGACCGCGGCCAATTGCGGCAGCTCAGTCATCAACTTCAGTCAAACTGGCTATAACCTGAGTGAGAGCGCGGGCTTCGTCCAGATCGGTGTGGTTCGCCTCGGCGACAGCTCCGGACCAGCAACCGTGAACTACGCGACCAGCGACACAGCCGGACTCCAGTCTTGTTCAGTTAACAATGGCGCAGCTTCAGAACGCTGCGACTACGCCACCACGGTCGGAACTTTGCGATTTGCCGCGGGTGAGTCCAGCAAATCGTTCGTTATACCGATAGTTGATGATGTTTTAGTGGAGGGCACTGAGTCTTTCACCGTGACCTTGAGTGCGCCAAGCGGGGCGTCGTTGGGTCCAACGACGCAGGTCTTAGTCACGATGACTAACGACGACGCCAATCCCAACACGCCGAACCCAATAGACGGCGTGACGTTCTTCATAACGCAGCAATACATCGATTTTCTCGGCCGCCTGCCTGACAGCGTCGGTCTAGCTAACTGGACAGCGACGCTTGCGCCCTGTCCGAATGGCGGCTTCGGTGAAAACCTGAATCCGAGCTGCGATCGAGTTCACGTGTCATCGGGATTCTTCCTGTCCCCCGAGTTT
>DASZDV010000462.1:0-2449 GCA_035941575.1 Pyrinomonadaceae bacterium | reverse complement strand
AGTTGGCAGTGGAACCGACAAACTCTGCCGCCGGTTAACACCAGTCAATCGACGCGACTTTCCGATAGCCAACTCAATCAGTTAATTCAGCGGATTCAAAATGGCGGCGATAAGTTCCGTTCAAGTCTCACGGATGCTTTTGGCCAGAGTCGCTACAATCAGACGACAAGCGAAAACAACATCAATTATGCTGTTCGCGACTTCAAAAACGCGACGGATCAATTGCGTAATCGCTTCGACTCCAGGCAGTCGGTTGCGAGTGACGTCGAATATCTGCTCGAACATGCCACTCCGATCGACACTTACATGCACAATAACCGGCTTACCAACCGGGCACAGAATGATTGGTCAACTTTGCGTGGAGACCTAAACACACTAGCCGGCGCATACAATCTTTCCGCAAATTGGCAGAGTGGCGGCGCGCCGCCGGCAGCATACAACTCAAATAGTCGCTTAAACGGGACCTTCAGGTTAAATTCGTCGCGCAGCGACAACGCTCGCGATGTGGCCGACCGCGCTACTCGGAACCTCTCTAACAACGAACGACAGGATATCTATGATCGCATGCTCGCGCGACTAGAATCGCCCGAAATGCTGGCGATCGAGCGCAGTAATTCGACGGTGACGCTGGCGTCGTCGCGCGCTCGGCAATCGACATTTGAAGCAAATGGAGTCGCGCGCCAAGAGCAACTCTCCAATGGTCGATCAACCCGAGTAACCGCGACATTGCGGGAAGATCAGTTAACTGTAAGTTCAACTGGCTATAGAGAGAATGATTTCAACGTCACGTTCGAGCCCATCGAAAACGGCAACCGTCTGCGCGTGACCCGTGAGATTTACTCGGACCGGCTGAACCAGCCCGTCGTGGTCAACAGCATCTATGACCGGACCTCGGATTCTGCGCAGTGGAACATCTATAACGGATCAGGGCCCGCTCTGGGTAACACCGGCGCCAATACCGGTGAATTCGTTGTGCGAGACGGCGAAACATTAGTAGCCGTTTTGAACAGTGACCTGACCACCAGGCAGGCGCAGCAGGGAGACCGGTTCACGATGACTGTCACCCAGCCGAACCAATACGAAGGCGCAGTTATCGAAGGCACGGTCGGTGCTGTTAACCAGGGCGGTCGCCTGAGTGGCCGGTCGGGAATGTCGCTTAACTTCGACACGATCCGCCTGCGCGACGGTCAAACTTACAAGTTCGCCGGAGTCCTGACGAGCGTAAGAGCGCTGAATGGCGACACGGTCAAGGTTGACAACGAAGGAAGCGCACAAGGCGACAACCAGACGACGCAAACTATCCAGCGCGCAGGCATCGGTACCGCCATCGGCGCGATCATCGGCGCAGTTGCCGGCGGGGGCAAAGGCGCGGCCATCGGCGGAGTCATCGGGGCAGCAGGCGGAGCGGGTTCGGTCTATGTTCAGGGCAAGGACAATCTTGAGCTTCCCAGCGGTACAGAAGTTACGATTCGAGCAGGCGCGCCAGGCAGGTAGCGCCCGCCTTGGATTTCGCAATGATCCTTTCGTAAGGCAATGATCATGAGGAGCAGACGACGTGTCCACAAAACGTTCAATTAGACTAATCAAGAAAGAGCAACGCCGAGGTCCGGAGACTCAAACCGGCCTCGGAAGCGCCGCGCGCCCGAACAAATGGTCGGGGGCCGTGCGCTCGTGGGTCAGTGAATTTAAACAGCACCGTCGCGGCGAACTGCTCCCCTCCTTCGACAGTCTCTTCAAGGACGCGCTGCCGTATCAGGGATAGTGTCGTCGCAGGAGCGGCCCTGAAGTCCTCGCTTATTACCGGCTCAAAGCTAACTTCTGAGCGAGCAAGCGCTATGAACGAATAAAGGTTTTTACATCTCAGCAAGAGTTCGATCATCCCGGCACGCGCAATTTCATCAGCATTTTCCAACATTTCGAACGTGGTTTGTGTTTCCCACTCGCATTTATTAGCGCGCCGAAGAACCGCTCTTGACACAGACGAAAATGTGCGTCTAGTGGTGGTACGTGCAAGCTATTGAATTCGTTGAGGTTTTTGGAGGCGGCGATCGGAATCGAACCGATGAATAAAGGTTTTGCAGACCTCTGCCTTACCACTTGGCTACGCCGCCGGAATTGGGACGAGGGATTATAGCAAGCGCGCGAGATGCGGCAAAACGTGGGCCGCAGATGGGCAGTGGTTCAGTTTGGTCCAGCGACGATTCGCCGGTTAATCATGCTGCAGAAATACGGAACCGGAGCTGTAGTGACCGGGTCCGGCGGCAACCACACAACCGGATTAATAAGAAGCAGATTCGTGAATTCAACGAACCCGGTCGCTGCCGCTCCCGGTTCCGTATTTGTGTTGCCCTGCGACCGCGTTCGTTCGTGTTGGGGGATGTAGAGACTCCTTTAGCAAAATGAACCAGTACTCGCAGACAGACACTCATTTTGGAGCGAGGCGTGAATC
>DASZDV010000461.1:0-1640 GCA_035941575.1 Pyrinomonadaceae bacterium | reverse complement strand
GCTCGTCCTTACTGCGGCGCAGGTGCCACCGGCCGAGGACTACCGCGACGTCTTTGCTCAGGATTGTTATTTCGACATCTGAGAAGGTGAGCGTGCCCATCTTTTCGCGCGAGTCGTAGGATTTCTTGTACCGCTCGAGCACCGTCTGCCAGCCGCGCGTGACTCGATCGCCGGAAATGAAAACTGTGTCGGACGCGCGATTGTAACCATCCATGTAGCCCTCGATATCGCCGCGATTCCACGCGTCGCGCTGCGCGTCGATAACCGCGCGAATGGCGGCGACAGTTTTTGTATCGGAAGATTGTGCGGAAACACAAATGGGAAAAATGATAAGGAAGAGGAATGCCAGGCCAGTGAACAGTTGGTTAAGTTTCATACTCAAACTCCGAATAAAACGTATCGGACTTCGGCTCCTTAGGAGCCAAATGTTTATAGCAGAGGTTCCTTAAACTCTGAGCGCCTTCAGGCGCGTCGTTATAACATGACACGCCTGAAGGCGCCAGGATTTGCGTTACAGAACCGGGAGCGGTAGCGACCGGATACGAAACTCAACTCACGAAAAATATTATTACTGGTTCTTACTTCAAAGGCTGAGAGTATGATCCGGTCGCAACCACCACCCCACGCGGGCTGCCCACGCGGGAACCCCGGTCCGCTCCCGTTCCTGTAACCGTCTCTAGAAATATCGATAGTGCCCGGTGATCTTCCAAGCGAACACCACGTCTTCCATGCGGGTGCCGGCGCCAATGTTGTGAACAATCAGGTATCGCTGCGAAGGTTTGTACCAAACGTTGACGACGATGCCGACGTGATCGACGCCGCCGCCCAGGTCCCACGTCACGATGTCACCGGGTTGGAAAGTATCGGCGTTGCCCGTGGTCGCAACTTGTTTGCCTTTGCGCGCGAAATAAGTTTGCAGGTTCGGCACGCGGCGATGGTCGATATTTGCATCCGTTCCGCTCAGGCCCCACTTGGTCGGATACGACGAGAAGTTGCTCTTCATGTCTTCGTGCAGTTCTTTCTGTAAATCGGTGCCGGCTTTGCGAAACGCACGCACGATTACATCTGAGCAAACCCCGGTTTCAATCGGCACGTCGCCGTTCGGGTATTGGAGTCTTTGATAAGAAGGATCGTAGCTGGTCGTTACGCCAACCTGTTCGGTCGCGCCATCGATTAGCTGCTTGAGATTTGGTGAGCTGTTGGCTGGCAGGGCGCGAACTTCGGTTTGCTGCTCGGGCGGTTTGAGCGGAGTTCGAGTACGAGCGGCTTGATGCTGGCATGCAGCCACCAGCATCAACGCGATGGTTGAAAGAGCCGGAAGGTACAGAATTCGTTTCATTTGTGGCGCTTAGATGCTGAATTTGCTCGATATGTTCCTCACCGACCCGTTACTGCGAGTGGTCCTGTAGCCAGTCGCGGATATCGTCTCGCATCGGCTGCGTTATTTCATGACCTGCGTCATAGCTGCGAAACTCAACGTCGCTCGCCCTGGCGCGCAGTTGCGTTCCGTAGTCGGCGACCCGTTCCGGCCCATAGAATTCATCCTTCTCGCCTGCGAGGTGAAAAAAGGCTGCATCCGTTTCCTTGTAAGTCTCGCTGGTCGACCAGTCGCCCGGCAAGCCCCCGCAAATTCCAATGAC
>DASZDV010000460.1:0-17706 GCA_035941575.1 Pyrinomonadaceae bacterium | reverse complement strand
CAGCGTGATGTTGACGAATACATCAACGAAGCATCAGCCCAGGGGCTACAGATCAAATACGTCATCGAAACTCATCTGCACGCCGACTTCGTCAGCGGCCATCACGAACTCGCAGAACGTACCGGGGCAGAGATCGTTTTCGGCGAAAAGGCTAACGCTGCTTTCCCGCATCGCGCCGTCCGCGACGGCGAAGAGATGCGGTTAGGAAACGTCGTGTTGCGGTTCATGGAAACTCCGGGTCACACGCCCGAAGGAATCTGCGTGCTCGTCATCGATACCGCGGTCTCCGATCAACCACAAAAGATTCTCACCGGCGATACGCTTTTCATCGGCGACGTCGGCCGGCCGGACCTCGCGGGCGGTAAAGGTTTCACGCCGCAAACGATGGCCGAAATGATGTACGACAGTTTGCACGGCAAGATCCTGAAGCTGCCGGATGAGGTTGAGGTCTATCCCGCACACGGCGCCGGGTCGATGTGTGGGCGAAACATGTCAAAGGAGACGTGGTCCACGATCGGTGAGCAGCGCAAGTTCAACTACGCGCTCAAGCCGATGACGAAGGAGCAGTTTGTGACGATGATGACCGCCGATCTGCCCGAAGCGCCTGCATATTTTCCGCGCGACGCGGAGATCAATCGTTCCGGTGCGCGTGGTTTGTCAGAACTATCGCCGCCAACTGCGCTGACACCCCAACAGGTTTCCGAGTTGCGCGACCAGGGACATGTTTTACTTGACGTGCGGTCTGCTGCCGAGTTTGGAAGCGGTCACGTACCCAGCTCGGTGAATATTGGACTCGGCGGACAGTTTGCAATGTGGGCCGGCAGTCTTATTCCTCTGAATGCCTCGATCGTCGTGATTGCCGACACGACGGCTCAGGTTGATGAATCAGTCGTGCGACTCGCGCGCGTGGGAATCGAGAATGTGAAGGGTTATTTGGAAGGCGGCGTAGACAACTGGCGTCGCGCAGGCTTTCCAATGGATGCGATCGAGCAGGTGAGTGTGAATGAGTTGAAACAAAGACTCGCAACCACTGCGGACCTGCAAGTCGTCGACGTACGCCGCCCGGCAGAATATGGCAACGGTCATGTGCCGCGCGCACTGAACGCGCCACTCGCGACTCTCGACCGCATCGCGGCGCAGTTGCCGTTTGCGAAAGACAAACCGACAGCAGTTATTTGTGCCGGCGGCTATCGTTCGAGTGCCGCTGCGAGTCTGCTCGAAAAGTTTGGGTTCACAAATCTGCTGAACGTTTCAGGCGGCACCGGCGCCTGGATAAATGCCGGTTACCCCGTCGAGACCCCCACCGTCAAATAGAACTTACGCTTCGAGGCGACCATCGATCCGTTAACGTTCAAAATCCTAATCGCGATCGGCATCATCATAGTCGCAACTATTCACGGCTTTGGCGCGGCATGGTTGGCGATCTGGATGCTGTTTCACCCTTACAAGTCGGTGAAATTTCTTGGCGTCACCGTCTGGCCGCAGGGCATGATCCCGCGCCATCGCGAACGGTTGGCGCAGTCGATCGGCAACGCAGTCGGAAACGAACTCGTTTCACAACAAACCGTTTTCGACGCGCTGTTTGAAACCAGTTTCTTCCAACGCAAAGTCGAAGACTTCGTCGGCGCGTACACTGACGAACTGCTCGGACGCGTGTATCCATCGTTCATCGACGCGTTGCCGGCGCAGGCGCGTGCGCCGATTCTCGATACGATCTCTGCGCTTCAATATCGCCTCGCGGAATACATCGCAGAGATGTTGAAGAGCGAAGAAACCTCCGAAGCCATCGAACGCTTTGTAGATAAGCAAGTCGATGAATTGGCGGAGCGACGCATTGCCGATGTAGTCAGTCCAACGTCAGTCGATAAATTGGGAAGTTTTGTTGAGGACCGCGTGCAACAACTGATCGCCACTGAGACGTTCGAACAAAAAGTGCGTGATTTTGTTTCGGAGCGTCTCGACGTTCTGGCCCACAGCCACGCCACACTCGCCGAGACTTTCACACCGGAAACGATCGGGTTCATCAAAGAACGAATCGATCAGCAGGTGCCGCCGATTGTGCATCACCTCGCCGATATCGCTACGAGTCAGAGCACACGCAAACAGATCGGTGCTCTGATCAAGCTCGAAGTGGACCAGTATTACGAACAGCTCTCGCTGTTCAAAAAGATCTTCATCTCGCGCGAACGGATACACCGCGAGGTTGACGATCTCGTAAACAAGACGTTGCCGCGGCGCATTGAAGAGTACTTGCGTGGACCAGCGTTCGAACAGGAAGCTGAAGCATTTCTCAACGCGACGATCGACAACGTCATGGCGCGACCGCTCGTCGAGCTCCTCGGCCAGATTGACTCCGCCAAGTTAAACGAACTGACAGAGCAGGTCGCCAACCGGTTGATAGAGATTCTTCGCAGCGAAGTCTTGTTTGATTCAGTTTCTATGCACTTCTCACAAGCAGTCGACCGGCTCTTCCCCCAAACAATCGGTTCTGTTTTACAGCAACTCGATTCGCGTTCGATTGACCAGGCCAAACGTTTCCTGAAGCGCAGTGTGCTCAACCTGCTCGCGCACGAGCAAACGGCGCGAACGATCAACGCGATTCTCAGCGCGCAAGTCGAACGTCTTCTGATCGCTCCGATTGGCAGACTCGGAGATCACGTTTCCTCCAACGCAATGCAGCGCGCGAGCTCCGCCCTGGTCGAGCGCATCACCTTCGCTGCCCGCGAACGTTTGCCGGTGACAATCGCGGAATTTGACGTGGGCGGGCTCGTCCGAAAGAAGGTTTCCGACTATCCGATCGAAAGACTCGAGGAGCTCGTGCTTTCCGTCGCCCAGCAGCACTTAAAAACGATTGAACTTTTTGGGGCAATAATCGGTTTTTTCATTGGTGTGGGGCAGGCTATCTACTTTTGGTTCACTTACCGCCACTGACAAGACGTGGTAGTCTGTGGCCCCGTTTCAAAAACGATGAGGAGGAACTGGCGATGAAAAAGCTGCTGAGTCTCTTTGTTCTTGTTCCACTTTTGACAGCGGGCTGTCATCACCGCGGAATGGCTGACGTGCAAGGTTCGGGCAAACGGCAGACTGAGAAGCGACAGGTTGCTCCGTTTACGTCAATCTCGACTGAAGGCGCTTTCGATATCGAGGTCGTTTGTCAGAAGGAGCTCAGTATTGAGGTGGAAGGCGACGACAACATACTTCCACTCGTGAGCAGCGAAGTGAGTGGAAACGTGCTGCATCTTCGGCCGACAAGAAATTATTCGGTTAGTGAGGCGCCGAAGTTCAAGATCACGGTTCCGAATCTCGAAGCGATCTCCGCCACGGGCGCGGGAAGAATTCAGATCTCGGGAATGAACAATGAAAAGTTTCAGATCTCGTCGGACGGCGCGCCTGCGATCACCGCTTCGGGAACGACGAAGATGATCGGCATCGACACGAATGGCGCCGCAAAGATCGACACTCATAATTTGCGAGCTACGCACGCAATCGTCGACAGCAAGGGCGTTTCGAAAGTTGATCTCGGCGTTGCCGATAAACTCGACGTTAACGTGTCGGGACCTTCGCGTGTCACTTACAAAGGCGATCCCGTGATCAACAAGACGATTCACGGACCGGGTAAGGTTGAGAAGCGAGGCGATGAAGGCGCTTAAGCCGCAAAGAGGCACAAGAAGCACAAATGCTTTCAGACAGACCTGTGTGACGTGCTGTTAAAGACTCCTCGAGTAAGTGTTGTGCCTCTTTGTGGTCTGCTTGTGCCTCTTTGCGATGCAATTTTTTCCTGTTGACATTACACTCACGAGTGAATAACTATCTTGCCATCATCGAAAGGAGCTTACTTCCCCAATGACCTACGTAGTTGTTGAATTATGCGTCGATTGCAAGTACACCGACTGCGCAGCCGTTTGTCCTGTTGAAGCATTTCACGAATTACCAGATCGTCTTTACATTAACGCCGACACTTGCATCGATTGTGACGCGTGTGTTCCTGAATGTCCGGTTGAGGCAATCTTCGCCGACACGAACGTTCCTGAAAACTACGCTCACTGGACGCAGATCAACATTGACGAAGCTCCCAATTATCCGGTGATCAGCCAGAAGATTCCGGCCCTTCATGGTCCGAGTTGCACGGGCCCCGAAGAATAGACTTTCCTTCAGGAACGAGATGACTTTTGAGGCGTGCTTTCATGGCACGCCTCAAACTTTTGTTTGACCTTTTTTCGTGCCTTGCGGCAAGATGGGATCCCTCACGTTCTCGCATAACCTTGAGACGGACATGATGATGAAGCGCTTCGTTTTCCCCGTTCTAGTCACTCTTTGCCTTGTCGCCGTCGTATCTAATCACACGCCTGTCGCGGCTAAGGACAAGTGGCTCAGCCTCCGGACCAAGAACTTTTTCATGGTAGGTAACACGAATGAGAAGGAGTTGCGGCAGGTCGGAGAGCGGTTAGAGCAGTTTCGCGAGGTGTTTACGCGCCTGTTTCCTAAGATTCGTTACAACACGTCTGTGCCAACCACGGTCGTGATCTTCAAAAGCGATGATTCTTATGGGCCCTTCAAAGCTGGCTCAAACGTCGCCGGATATTTTCAGCCTGGCCAGGACGTCAATTACATCACCTTAACGACCGAACTCAACGGCCGGCAGGATCCGTTTTCCGTAATCTTTCATGAATATACTCACCTGCTGGTAAAGAACACTTTCGCGAACGCGCCCTTGTGGTTCAACGAAGGACTGGCCGAGTACAACAGCACGTTTAAGGTCACTGACGATCAGAAAGTCGCGCTCGGCACCGCAATCGGCAATCACGTTTTTCTCCTTCGCGAGAGCAGACTGCTGCCGCTAAAGACTCTTTTCGAAGTCGATCACAACTCGCCGCACTACAACGAATCGAAGAAGCAGGGAATCTTCTACGCTGAATCGTGGGCGCTGATGCACTACCTGCTCATCGGCAAGACCGGGTACGTCGAACACCTTGCGAAGTTTCTCGATCTGCTCAATGCAAACGTTCCGAAGGACAAGGCGTTCCAACAGGCGTTCGGCATGCCTTTCGAGACGATGGAGAAAGATCTCCGCGCGTATGTAAAGCAGGATCGTTACAACGTCCTCAACGGCCACTTCGAGAACAAGCTTGCACTCGACACCACCGCCCAGGTCAATCAGTTGACGGAAGCGGAGTCACAGGCATATCTCGGCGACTTGCTACTGCACCTCAATCGCGCCGGCGCACTCGAGTACCTGCAAAGGGCTATAAAGTTGGATCCGAATCTCGCAATGGCCCATACCTCCCTGGGCATGCTCTATTTCCGTCAGGGTAAAGTTGCGGAAGCGCGCGCGAGCCTGGAACGCGCCGTTGCGGGAAATTCGCAAAACCATCTCGCGCATTATTACTACGCCTTCACGCTAAGCCGGCACGCTCCTGAAGAGAGCACGCCATCTTCGGCTTACACGCCGGAAATGCTCGCCAAGATGCGGGAACATTTACAGAAGGCAATTGCGTTGCGACCGGATTTTCTCGACTCGTACAACCTGCTCGCGTTCGTGAGTTTGGTAACGGGTGAGGGCGTAAAGGAAGCAATCGAGGCGTTGAATAAGGCGTTGAGTGTTTCGCCAAACCGGACCGACTTTACGTTCACGCTTGCGCAACTCTACATGCGCAACCGCGATTACAAGACGTCGCGACAACTGCTGGAACAAGTCAGTAAGTCAGACGAGGAATACCTTCGCAAGAGTGCAGAGGTGATGCTGACTCAGTTAACCAGCATGGAAGAGCAGATGGCGCGCTTCGAACAGATGAAGAAAACGAGTGGCGCTGTCGAATCCAATGGTCCACCGACGTCGGCTCCCAGCCTGGTGAATGTTGGGCCAACAAGAGTTACGATTCAACCAGAACCGCCTCCGGTTTCCGGGGCCGGCGGCCGGCCGTCACCGATTCCTGCTCCAACTCCCACAAGCGATCCTTCCGCGTACTTGCGCGAAGTGTTGCGGACGCCCGCCGCAGGCGAGACGCAGCTACAAGGCACGCTTCTGCGTCTTGAATGCGACGCAAAAGGAATCGTGTTCGTGGTCCAAACCGACGGCGGATTGCTGCGGCTCAGGACGCCGAGTTTCGATGACGTTGAAATCACCACGTACGACACGAGCGTAAAAGGCGACATCTCGTGCGGCGAACGCAAACCGGTGAATGCCGTCGTGGTCGTTTTCACAGCAAATACTGACAAGCGCATAAAAGCAGACGGCATCATTAAATCGATCGAATTCGTTCCCTCGGATTTCAAATTAAAGCCGACGCCTTGAACGCGTATTTCTCAGACGCCACCTTGGTTTACCCATCCAGCCACAAGGAGAACTTCCCCATGTTCGAATCAGACTACGGCCGGCATGACGAGTTGAGTCAACGTTACAGATCGGGCGCGAACTGGTTTTACTGGATCGCCGGACTGACGCTCGTCACGTCCATCATCGGATTGATGGGCGGCGGCTGGCGTTTCTTTCTCAGCCTCGGTACCACCCAAATTATCGACGGGATCGCAACTATCGCTTCTGAGAGCCTTGGCAATGCAACGAAAGTGATTGCGATGGTTTTCGACATTTTCATTACGGCAATGTTCGCTGCCTTTGGCGTGCTTGCCAGTAAGAAACATCTGTGGGCCTACATTCTGGGCATGGTCGTATTTTTCATGGATGGTCTCGTCTCGCTCGCGATCTTCGATTGGATCGGCATCATCGTTCACGGCTTCGTGCTGTTTGTGATGTTCCGTGGCTATCAGGCCGGCCGTGAATTGGTCGCTTTGGAGCAAACGATGGCCGAGTCGGCCCAAGCCGCAGCCCAGATGCCTCCGGAACCCCTGCCCGCACCGTCGAGTACTTTTTAACCACAGATTCACACAGATAAACACAGAGCAGTCAGAAGCGCTTTTTTTCCAACCTGCTCTGTGTTCTCTGTGGTTTACTTAATCTGTGTTCTCTGTGTTTATTTGTGGCCCAACCTATTTCTGTTGGTTCTGCTGGCCCTCGGTGGTCACATTGCGCCGCGCGCCGTTTAACTGCTTCATCAGCTCTTCAACTGCGGCCTCAAGCTGACGATCGCGCCCCGCAAGCGCGTCCTCCGGTTTGTTGTCGACGAGCAGATCAGGCTGCACGCCGTAGTTTTCCATGTTCGTTCGCTTCGGATCGGCAAGAAACACGCCCACGCCCGGAGTGCGCACCGTCGAACCGTCAATCAAACTGTAACTGCCGGTTCCAATCACTGCGCCCATCGTCGGCGTTCCAATCACCTTGCCAAGTCCTAAAGCGCGGAACCCCGCCGGAAACATCTCGGCGTTTGAAGCCGACCGCCAGTTTTGCAACACGACCTTCGGTCCAAAGAACCCCGCGAACGGGCGGCCAGTAGCTTCAGTACCGCGCGGTTGCCACACCTGATACTGACGTTGGACCAGAATGGCAAGCAACTCCTGTTCGATATTGCCACCGCCGTTCCAACGCTGATCGATAACCAGCGCTTCCTTGTTGCGAAACTCGCGAATCTCTTTTTCGAACTTCCGCAGCGATGGCGGGTTCATCGCCTGGATATGGAGATAGCCGATGCGTCCGCCCGAGAGTTCATCGACGCGCTTGCGTCGTTCTTTGACCCAACGGTCGTAACGCAACTGGCTGTAAGCGCCACCAGTGATCGCTTCGATCCGCGTATTCCATGCACCGTCGTCAGCGGGTTTGCTGTTAAAGGTAACGGTCACCTTGCGATTGAGACGGTTGTTCAGTAACTGCCAGTACTCATCACCGGCTTTGACTTGCTTGCCCTCGATCGCGAGCAGGTAATCGCCGACTTTCACGCGCACCCAATCTTTGTCGGCTGGTCCATCTTCGTAGATGTAAGCGACTTTGTAACGACCCGCAGCCTTGTCAGGCTCGAGTTCGATTCCCAAATGAGAAGTCGAAACTCCACCACCACCTGGGCCACGCGGCGGTGGCGCTGCGCCGGTGTGCGAAGCATTCAACTCGCCGATCATCTCGTTAATGATGTTCAGCAGTTCCTGACGATCGCCAACGAAGTCAACGAGCGGCCGGTACTTCGCGCGCATCGCGTCCCAGTCCATGCCGTGCATCTTTGGATCGTAGAAGCGATATTTCATCGTGCGCCACCCATCGTCGAACATCTCGGCCCATTCGGCCGGACGATCGACGCGAACGCGAACGGTGAAACTGATGCGTCGTCTGCCGCCTGGACCGGCGCCCTCGCGTCCGGCTGCTGCTGTTGCCGCACCTGCGCCGGCGCCTGCTCCGGCTCCGCCCGGCGAGATTGGCACTGAATAAACGCCGTCACGTTCGCGGAAGAACAACGTTCGGCCGTCGCGTGAGATGTTCAGGTCAGCAACTCCACCACCGAAACCACCACCGCCGCCGCCTGGGCCATCGCCCTCGGTTGGCGGTTGTCCGGCCGTGATGCGCGACAATCGGCGGCCATCATCCTGAATCGAGTAGATCACCGGAATGTTGGCTTGTCCCGCCGGTTCAGTCGTGACGAAAACGATCGTGCGACTGTCGGGCGCGATTGTGTAGTTGGAAATGGGGAACGGCATGCGCGTGATCTGGCGCGTGCGGCGTTTGAGCCCTTCAAAATCCACTTTGATCTCGCGTGGTGGACGATTGGCTGGTGGACCACGTCGCACTGCCGGCGGCGCACCTTCGCCGCCTTCAGCAGAAGGCGCAGCGGGTGCTTCAGCTTCGCGCTCTTCCGGATCGTCGGGATCTTTGTCCTGCCGCTCCAGCCACACTGAATGAATCTGCACCGAGTTCGGCGTTGCGCCACCCGTGGTGGCTTCGACGCGTTGGAAGAAGAGTTTGCGACCGTCCGGTCCAAACCGCGGATTCGCCTCGTTGTACGAATCGAACGTTACCTTGTGTGCTTCCTTCTCTGCGCCCGACGAGGCAATCATGTAGATGTCGGAAGTGCGCGAAATATCCGGCTTCGAGTAGGCAATCCACTTGCCGTCAGGCGACCAGACCGGCATGCCGAAGCCGCCGTAACGAGAACTGTCGAGTTCCACCACCTGCTTCGTGGCGACTGTTAATTTGCGCAACTTGTCGTCTGAAGACGCAAACGCGATGTCCTTGGAATCAGGCGACCAGTTGTAGCTGAGTTTGAGCGCGTCGATGTCGGTGACCTGCTGCGCCGCTGCCGAACCATCGACAGGAACAACGTATAACTCTTCGCGTCCGCTTTGATCCGAGATGTAAGAGATCCACTTGCCGTCGGGCGAATACGAAACTCCGCGATCGCGCGCTGGACCATCTGTCAGTTGCTTCAGATCGCCCTCCTCAACTGGCGCGGTAAAGATCTCGCCGTGAATCGACAACACGATGCGCCGTGACGACGGGGCGAGATCGTAATCGTCGGCTTGCGAGTTGAACGTTTGGACTTCGCTAAGGTTCTCCTGCGTTTCGGCGTCAATGTTTAGATTGATTGGCGTCGCGCGTTTTGAGGTGAGGTCGAGTTTCCAAATACCGAAATCGTGTTCGAAAACGATCACGCGGCCGTCGGAGCTAATCGCGGGCCAACGCACGTCACCTGCTTTGAACGAAGTAACTTTATCCGCCTTACCGCCGTTCTCTGAGATGCGCCAGATGTTTGTAAGACCGCCACCATCGCGATCGCTCACGAAGTAAATGTAACCGTCGCGTCCCCACATGGGCCACGAATCGAGTCCTTCGAAGTCGGTGAGCTGCGTAAACTTTTTCGCCGCTACGTCCATCACCATGATGTCGCTCTGGTAAGAGCCGCGATAGTACTTGCGCCAGTAGACCTGCGACTTCTGGTTGTAGGCGAGCCGGTTTCCGTCGGGCGAATACGAAGCCTGCACGCCCATGTCGGTGCCGGCCTTCCACGGCATGCCGCCTTCGGTGCTGACGAGATAGAGCTGCGGCATGAAGTCTTCGCCGCGGTTCGAAGCAAACAGGACGGAACGCGAATCAGCGGACCATCCAAGCACGGTGTCGTCGGCCGAATGCGTAGTCAACTGTTTCACCTGTCCGCCGCCGGCAGGGATCAGAAAGACGTCGAGATTTCCGTTACGCTCACTCGAGAACGCGATCCATTTGCCGTCAGGCGAGAAACGTCCGTAAACGTCTCTGGCGCGATTGACCGTCAGACGTTGCACGTTCTGACCATTGTCATCGGCGGTCCATATGTCGCCAAGATACGTGAAGACGACGCGGCCGTTGTGGTAGTGCGGATAGCGAACGAGCCGCGCTTCGCGGCCGAACACCGAGATTGCTGCGATGAGAAGCATTGCTGCTGCGAAGAGAGTCGTTGTCTTTTTCATGGCTCCTGACCTGCGCTAGTGGGATGGACTTACGGGAATGTGGAGGCGGAATTATATATGGGAAATTGCGGAATTGCGAAGGGCGATGGCATCATTGGCGCATGGCAATTCGCTGCCGGAAAATGGGCGCTGCCGATGTTCGAGACGCCTTTCACATGCTGAGTGATTTTCTCAGCGCGGATGAACACTATCTCGCCAGTAGCCAGGCTTACGGCGATCTCGGACTACAAGGCCTGAACAACGCGCTCGATCTGTTTTTGGAACATCCGGAACTCGGATTTGTGTGGATGGCCTACGACGACCAGGGCGTCGCCGGAATCTGCGTAGTGTGTTACGCGATCTCGACGTCGATGGGATCGGTTGTAGCTAAGCTCGACGATGTGTCAGTGAAGGCAGATCGACGCGGCGCAGGTGTTGGTTCAGAGTTGCTGAATCAACTGAAAGAGCAACTACGCAAAGAAGCCGTCACACGCATTGACGTAGCGGTCCACCTCGAAAACCCGCAAGCGAAGCGATTCTATGAGAAGGCGGGCTTCGTCGCGTTACACGAAGAGCGCCTCTGCTGTTTGATCTGAGGAACACAGATAAACGCGGATTCTTATCTGTGTAAACTGTGTTCATCTGTGGCCTAAATGACTGATCTCCTCGAAGTATTTCGCAAACGCCACCATTCCTCCCGACGCCTGCTGCCAATCGAAGTTCTCATTCGGAGCGTGATAACCGTGTTCAGGTAACGATAAGCCGAGGAACAGCACCGGGCATTTCAAAACTTTTTCGATACTCGTCATCGCGCCAATCGTTCCACCGTCACGCACGAACACAGCATCGCGATTGAACGCAAACTTCACCGCGCGTTTCAACGCCTCCGGCAATGGCCCTTCGACCACGGTGCGAAACGCGGGGGACGCTGATTCAATCTGGATCTTCACATCGGGATTTCGTTCTCTCACCGCTGCTGCAAGCATCTTCTTCAGTTTCCCTGGATCCTGCGTCGGCACCAAACGACACGAAGCTTTCACTTCCGCGCGCGGCGGCACGATCGATTTCACACCCGGTCCTTGATAGCCACCGACAACGCCGTGGATTTCGAGCGTTGGCATGCCCCAGATCCGTTTCATCACTTCGAGCGCATCTTCCGTGCGCATCTTCTTCAAGTGGTGCGCTTTCTTGTATGCCTTGACGTTGAAACCGCAGTTCGCCCAGTCCTGCAATTCCTTCTTCGACGGTGGAATCACGTCGTCGTAGAAACCTTTGATTTTGATTTTGCCGGTGCGCGGGTCGTAGATTTCGCAGATCAGTTGCATCAGCTCGGCGATTGGATTGCGCGACGCGCCGCCTGTCTCGCCGGAGTGTGTATCGACGGTTCCGGTTTCGAGCGTGAGAATGAAACCGAGCAAGCCGCGCAAACCAGCCGAACTCGCCGGACGGTTTCGCGAAACCCAAACAGTGTCTGACACAACTACCGAATCCGTCCGCAGCTCCTTCGCTGCTTTCGAAATGATCGTTTCGAAGTTTGGCGAGCCGATCTCTTCCTCAAACTCCCAAAGGAACCGAATGTTGACGGGCACATCCGCCTGAATGGCCGCGCGCGCGCCGAACAACGCGGTTAATGCCGGGCCTTTATCGTCAGTGGTGCCGCGGCCGAAATAGGTGTCGCCCTTTTTCGTAAAAACGAAAGGCTCGGTTTCCCACGGTTCGGTCTCTTTGGAAGCGGGTTGGACGTCGATGTGGTTGTAGACAGTTACGGTCGGACGGCCGCTGTCGGTGCCGAATATCCCGTGGATAACCGGATTCCCCTTGTCCGTGCGAAAAACCTGCGTCTGTCCTCCGAAACGTTCGAGAGTTTCGACCGTTAATTCAACGCCTTTCTTGATGTCTTCAGCATGGTTTGGATCGACGGAGACGGTCGGAATTTCAACGAAACGACGGAGCAGACTCTCATACTCGTCCCGATGTTCGTTGGCAAAAGACACAAGATTCTCCCGCTTCAATGTGGTTGGCATTCGAAACTCCTCCAGCGACTGTCTGTAAAGCTTTTAATCATAATACCTCAGGCGACGAAAGTTTGGTTGACCGCATCTACAAAAGCTCCGGCTTCTCGTGTTATTCTGGCGTCCCCGAGTTTCCGCTCGAAACCCGGCACCCAAAACCGAAAACCCGGCGCCCCGAACCGGTAATCGTTAGCAGTATTAAAGTTTTTAGGAGGGTTGCGTGAGAAAAACCTCTTTTGCCCCGGGAATTCTTTTCCTCGTTTTCGCCCTGACACTTCCCGCATTGATTCTCGCTCAGCAAGGTCGTTCGGCGCGACGGACAACAACGCCAGATCGGTCGGCTGCGACAACCAGTTCGAACAGCAAGCCCTCCCCCTCGACCCCGATGATTAAGAGCGACCTTTCCGAGGCGCTCGCGATAATCCAGTCGAATCACATCGACGGCAAAAGCCTCGATTACAACGCAATCTTTAAATCTTCCATCAGCGGCATGCTGAGCGTACTCGACCCACACTCGACTTATTTCGATCCGGTCGAATATGCGTCTTTTCGGACCGAACAGCGCTCTGAATACTTCGGCATCGGCGCCACCATTGAAGATCTTCGCGAAGGCACTGACGTCAACACCTACATTCGCGCAACATTCCCGGAATCTCCCGCGCAGCGCGCCGGCCTGCGTTTTGGTGACAAGATTTTGGCCGTCGACGGACAGTCGATGAAGGGCAAGACTTACCCGGAAGTGCGAAAGTTTCTGTTGGGGAATCGCGGTACAACAGTGAAAGTCACTGTCGAGCACCCCGCCAATAAGCAGACTGAAACAGTGAACATCATTCGCGACGCAGTCTCGCTGCCGTCAATCGCGCAGGCTTACATGCTTCGTCCGGGCGTTGGCTACGTCGGAATGACCGGCGGGTTTAACCTGACCACGGCTGATGAATTTGATCAGGCGCTGCGGTTCCTGCACAGCAAAGGCATGAACATGTTAGTGCTGGATCTTCGCGGTAATCGCGGCGGTTTGCTGATTCAAGCCGTGCGCGTCGCCAACACGTTCTTGCAACGCGGCCAGATGATCGTTACGCAGAAGGGCCGTTTCAAAGACAGCACGCAACAGTACGCGGCAATCAATGAGAACCCGGACAATGTTCCGGTCGTCGTGCTCGTTAACGGCGAAACTGCTTCGGCAGCCGAGATCGTTGCGGGTGCGCTTCAAGATCACGACCGTGCGTTGATTGTCGGCGAGACTACGTTTGGCAAAGGCCTGGTGCAGTTTCCGTTTCAGTTGGATTACGACTCAGCGCTCTTGCTGACTATCGCCAAGTACTTCACGCCGTCCGGCCGCTTGATTCAGCGCGATTACTCGAACGGTGGTTTCTACAACTACTACTTCCCCGGCGGACTCGGATCGAGCGACAAAAACGCGCAGCAGGCCACTCCGCCGAATGGTCCTGAGAGTCACACGGACATGGGCCGTGCGGTTTACGGTGGCGGCGGCATCTCGCCGGATGAGGCAGTGAAGCCGGGCACAGTTAGCGTCGCGGAACGTCACCTGCGCGACATTCTGTTCGCGTTCTCACTAGAACTCACGACGGGACGAGTTGCCGGTTTCGAGTCGTACAGGGTTCAGCGCGCCATCGAGTTTGATCACGACTTAGTTGCTGAGGATTTTCCGGTCACGGATATGCTGTTCAAGGAACTTAAGAAGTTTGCGGCAAGCAAGCCGATCTTCAAAGTGAGCCCGGATCAACTCGAGAAATCCCGGCAGTTTGCTGAAAGACAGTTGCGTTACAACGTGCTGTCGGCAGCGTATGGGTATCGCACTGCGACGCAGGTCTTCAACGACGCCGATCCGCAAATCGGGCGCGCCGTTGACGCGATGCCACGCGCGCGCGAACTTGCGGTGGCAGCGAGTCGAGCCCGCGCCCGCGGCTAAGTTAGTAATCAGCCACGGGTCTCTGAGGTCCGTGGCTGATACTCATGCTGATCATCATCAACAACGTCGCGGCCAAAGCGCGACAATCCTGGCCGAAAATTAAGTCTCAACTCGACGCCGCCGGCGTCAATTACCAAACCCACTTTACCAACCAGCAGAGCGACGCAACGCTTCACGCGCGTGCTGCTTTGAAGGCAGGCACGAAGCTCATCGTTGTTGTCGGCGGCGACGGTACCTTAAGCGAAGCCGCCGAAGGGTTTTTTCATTTCCAAGACCGGATCGAAGCTCTACCGACGCCGATCAATCCTGACGCAACGCTCGCGATCCTGCCCGCCGGTACGGGTGACGACTTTGCGAGGGGATTGCGGCGCCAGCGTGCGCCGCTTCAGGAATGGATCGACACGCTGCTCTCTTACGTTCGTGGTGGCGACGGCAGTTGCGGTGAAGCAGTTCCACAGAAGATCGATGTGCTGTACGGACTGTGCGATGGGTTTCAGAAGCCGTTCGTGTGCCTGAACGCGTCGACGATGGGTATCGGAGGCGAGACGGCCGGCCGCGTAGCGGCGCAGGGCAGGTTTATGCGTAACTTCTCGGGCGAGTTTCGCTTTGTGTTCGCGGCTGTGGGGGCGCTCGCAGCGTGGCGTGAACGCCGGGTGCGAATCACCGTTGACGATAAAACAGTTGCTGATGGGCCAATGAACCTCGTCGGCGTTGCAAACGGTCTTTACGCTGGCGGCGGGATGATGCTTTCAACCAGCGCACGCCTCGACGATGGCAAACTTGACGTCATCACGGCTTCGGGCCTGAGTCGCGCCAATGTCGTGACCGAGCTTTCACGTATCCACACCGGCGGACATCTCAACAATCCGAAGGTAACACTCACGCAGGGCAAAAAGGTTCGCATCGAAACCTTGTTACTTCAAGATGCGATGCCGTTGGAAGCTGATGGAAACGTTCGAGGCGTGACGCCCGTGCAGTTTGAGGTTATTCCGGGCGCGTTAAGGTTCTTAATTTAAATCTTCCAACGCTTTCACTTTCGCCAGCCGCCTGCGGTGGCGCTCTTCGCCGGTAAATTTTGCTGCCACAAACGAATGCACAATCTCCACCGCGAGTTCGACGCCGGTAACACGCGCGCCGATACAGAGCACGTTGCAATCATCATGTTCGCGTGATTGATGCGCGGAGTAAGTGTCGCCGCAGAGCGCCGCGCGAATGCCGCGAAGCTTGTTTGCGGCCACCGCTGCGCCGACGCCGCTGCCGCAGACGAGTATGCCGATCTCTGCCGCGCCGTTCAGCACGGCTTCGCCGACCAGTTTCGCGTAATCGGGATAATCGTCAGGAACGGAGCCGTCGTGAGTTCCGTAATCAGTTACGTCGTGGCCCGCTTGCCGCAGTTCCTCAATTACTCGCTCGTTAAGCGGGTAGCCGGCATGATCTGCACCCACGGCAATCCACATACGCCGCCTCCACCGCAATCCGTGTCATCCGTGGCTCACAACAACGCGCGCGCGTGCGTCAGCACGTTCTCAATATTGAATCCCAACTCTTTCAGTGCGACTTCGCCCGGCGCTGAACCGCCGAAGCGATTCAAACAAATCGCCGCGCCGTTCGCACCAACGTACCGATCCCATCCCTGGCAAACGCCGGCTTCAACACTAAGCCGCGCAGTCACAGCCGGCGGCAGCACTTCGTCGCGATACTGTTTTGGTTGCTCATCAAACAGTTCAAAACACGGCAACGATACAACGCGTGTCGGCGATCCTTCCGCCTGCAACGTATCGCGTGCTTCGAGTGCAAGCGAAACTTCCGAACCCGTCGCGATCAGAATCAGTTTCGGCGTTGTAGGATTGCCGTCAGCCGTTTCCGCTTCGGCAAGTATGTAACCACCGCGGCGCAAACCTTCCGCTGACGCAA
The DNA here is from genome assembly GCA_035941575.1 of Pyrinomonadaceae bacterium. Taxonomy (GTDB): domain Bacteria; phylum Acidobacteriota; class Blastocatellia; order Pyrinomonadales; family Pyrinomonadaceae; genus PSRF01. The sequence continues at coordinate 1,554 of DASZDV010000460.1, read as the reverse complement.
ACTTGTGCCGGTTGATCACAGGCACTTTTTGACGTGTCAACGCCAACGCTGTCGGCGCATGACGACGCAGGATCGCAATGCGCCACGCTTCACTCACTTCCGCAGGATCAGCCGGACGAATCACAAACAGATGCGGGATCGTGCGCAACGCCGCGAGGTGTTCGACCGACTGATGTGTCGGTCCATCCTCGCCCAGTCCGACTGAATCGTGCGTGAAAACGTAGATCACCTGCACTTCCGAAAGCGCCGCCAGTCGAATCGCAGGCCGCATGTAATCCGAGAATGTGAGAAACGTACCGCCAAACGGAATCAGGCCGCCGTTCAATGACATTCCAGTGAGCGCCGAGCCCATCGCGTGTTCGCGGACACCGAAATGCAGAATGCGTCCGTCGTACATTCCGGCCTCGAAACTATGACTTTCCTTGATATCGGTGTTGTTCGAAACGCCGAGATCCGCGGACCCGCCGAGCAGCATCGGCAACACCGGCGCCAGCGCGTTGATAACTTCGCCACTCGCGACGCGCGTCGCTACGTCTTTCGAGTTTTCAAATTTCGGTAAATGATCTTCCCAGCCTTCAGGCAGGTCTGGGCTCATCATTGTGCGCCAGAGTTTGCCTTCGTCGGGATATGCCTTTTCATAATGCTCAACAAACGCGCGCCAGTCGGATTCGAGCTCCGCACCGCGGTCGATCGCTTTGCGGAAATGGGCCAAGACCTCGTCCGGAATGTAGAACTGTTTGTCCTCTGGCCAGTTGAGATGACGCTTTGCTTCACGCACTGCGTCCTCGCCCGGCGGATCGCTGTGCGCCTTGCGCGTACCTTGCGTTGGCATGCCGAAACCAATAACCGTCTTAACCGCAATCAAACTCGGCCGATCGTCTGCTTGTGCGGAGCGAATCGCTGCATCGATCTCGTCGAGGTTGTTGCCGTCAGGGACGGTGATCGTGTGCCAGCCGTATGCGTCAAAACGCTCAGTGACTTTTTCGCTGAACGCGAGGCTTGTAAACCCTTCGATGGTGACGTTGTTGTCGTCGTAGAGGTAGATCAATTTGCCAAGTTTGAGGTGTCCCGCGAGCGAGGCTGCTTCCGAAGCGACTCCTTCCATTAGATCGCCATCAGACACAATCGCGTACACGTAGTGATCAATTAGTGGAGAGTCTTCTTTGTTGAACCGCGCCGCCAGGTGAGCAGCACCCATCGCCATGCCGACGCCGTTTGCAAAGCCCTGACCGAGTGGACCAGTCGTGATTTCAACGCCTGGAGTTAAACCGTACTCCGGATGTCCCGGTGTTTTAGAACCCCACTGGCGGAAGTTTTTCAGCTCCTCGAGCGGCAGGTCGTAACCGGTCAGATGCAGCAGCGAGTAAAGCAACATCGAACCGTGTCCGGCGGAAAGTAGAAAGCGATCGCGATTCTCCCACTTCGGGTTCTGTGGATTGTGCCGCAGGAAACGCGTCCACAGAACGTACGCCATCGGCGCGGCGCCCAAAGGAAGACCAGGATGTCCGGAGTTTGCCTTTTGGACGGCGTCGAGTGTTAACGCGCGAATTGTGT
>DASZDV010000459.1:0-6139 GCA_035941575.1 Pyrinomonadaceae bacterium | reverse complement strand
CATTTATTGCCGCCGTCGGTTGTTTTCATCAGATAGGCGCGAGGATCGTCATTGGTCTTGAGCTGGTAGATATTAACTTCGCAAACGAGCCAGCCGTTCTGTTCGTCGACGAAAAAGATGTCGCGCACGACGTCGTCGGTTGAGGCTGCGGTTGTTTTCCAGTTTCGGCCGCCGTCGTCCGTACGAAGGAGTGTGCCTTTACTGCCGACAGCCCAACCGCGATTGTGATCGATGAAGAAAACGGAGTGAAGCCAGGCCATCGTACCCGCCGGCTGTTTGGCCCATGTGCCCGTTTGAGCCGAAGCATTTGCCCCGGCTACAAAAAGGCACAGAAAGGCACAGGAAACAGCTTTTAAGGCCGGCCGAACCATGGTTTAGAAGCCAACACCGAAGATACGCGCGAAGCTCAGCACGTTGGCGAAGCCCATAATCTGCTGCCACTTCTTCAGTTTGTTTCCGGGGACGACGATCTGATCGCCCGGCACGAGGTAGGTGTTGTCAGGAGCTTTACCTTTATAGATCGCAGATACATTTACGACGATCGGCACCGGCACGGCATCGGCTCCACGACGTAAGACGATCACCTTGCTCTTGTCGCCCGTCGGCAAAACACCGCCGGCTTCTGCCAATGCTTCCGTAACAGTCATGCGATGGCTCATCAAACGAACGCCGGGTTGGCCCACGTCCCCAAGGACGCTGTAGCGATAAGACGACGCCTTCTCGAGAGAAACCGTAACCTGCGGCTCGATGATGAACTCGTCGTACTTCTTCTTGATGACCTCGGCCACTTGATCGACGGTTTTGCCGTTGACGAAAACTCCGCCCGGAATCAGCGACAGCGAAATGCGGCCACTCGGCGGAATGATGATCCCTCTGCGTGAATACCGCTCCTGGTTAAAGACATCGACAGAGATGATGTCTTCCGGTCCCAGTTGGTACGTGTTGAAGAAGTTGTTGTAGTAGGGATTGACGGCCGCCTCTTCGGACTGCTGTTCCTGCCGATTGGCTTGCGTCGCTTCGGGAACATCGCTAGGCATACGCGAAGCGTCGTCCGGCTCGAGTCGATCGGCAGGTTTTTTCTTGTCCTTGTCCTGACCTGTCGTCGTCGTGCGCGGTCGCGCCTTTTGTGCATCGTCCTGCGTTTGGGCCGCGATGTTGATTGCTGTCGCAATGAACACCAGCACCAGTGCCAACGCCGTTACCTTGTTAAGCTTCCTCATCTCAACCTCCAAGCCGGAACTCTTATTGGGCGCCTCGCCCAAACAGAATGATTTTCACGGTTTCAAATAGAATGATTGCGTCGAAGACCAACCCGTGGTTCTTGATGTAGAACAAGTCGTATTGCAATTTCTGTCGCGCATCTTCGATCGAGGCGCCGTAGGGATACTTGATCTGCGCCCAACCGGTTAGTCCGGGCGCGATTAGATGCCGCTGCTCGTAATAAGGAATTTCTTCCGCCAATTGCGCGACGAAATGCGGCCGCTCGGGCCGTGGCCCGACGAAGCTCATCTCGCCCTTCAGGATGTTCCAGAACTGCGGAATCTCATCTACGCGAATCTTGCGAATGATGCGGCCCACGCGCGTCGTGCGATCGTCATCTTTCGACGCCCAAACCGGTCCTTCTTTTTCGGCATCGACTTTCATCGAGCGAAACTTCGTCAGCACGAACGTTCTACCGTTTTTGCCGACCCGTTCCTGCTTGTAGAAAACAGGGCCACGCGAATCGAGCTTGATGAGAATCGCAGTGACAACAATGATCGGCAGCGAGAGTATCGCGCCAATCAAAGCCGCAAGCCGGTGAACGGCAGAGCGCCCGAGCGTCGCAAATCTTTTCTGACGTCCGGGACCGGTGAAGATCAACCATGACGGACGGATCATACTCAACGAAACGCGTCCGGTGATGCGTTCGTAAAACGCAGCCCCTTCTTCAATCCACACGCGTCCGGTCAAACTCAATTGCAACAGGCGATCTGTTGGGAACTGACCGCGCCGCTCACCCATGGCTACGACGATGCGGTCGATGTCTTCGCGTACGACGATGTCGCCGAGTTCCTCAGTTAGTCCGATTACTCGCGGGTTAATTAAGCTCTTGCCAAGTAAATCCGAGTCCGTTCCAACAAAGCCAACAACGCGATAACCGGCGTCTGGTCTGCTCAAAACTTCGCGCGCAATCTCAACGGCGGAACCGCCGGAACCGACAATCAGAATTCGTTCGCCGAAGTCCGGGTGACCGAGAAACCAATGGATAGAGACACGCCATGCCACCATAAGCGTGAGCGCGAGCGGCAAAGCAATCAGCGAGATGCTGCGGCCCAACATTAACGCCGGATAGAAGTAGAAGCAGAGCGCGAGCACGATCCACGCCAAACCGAGCGCCTGCACGAGTCGCAACACGAGTTCGCGCCGGTCGTGCATGACGACGAAGTCGTAAAGATCGAAAAGGTAGAAGCCTGCGAGACAGAAGAACGTGGCGACGGCGGCTTTCCAGTAACCATACTTGATTACGAGCTCGAAGTAGGCGTCTTGCATGCCGACGCGCACGTAGACCGCTCCGACAATCGCACCGTAGACCAACACTGCCTCACCCAGGAGCAGCACCATCGTTCGACCATTTACGCGCAAGGCCCTCAATTCAGAACTGCAACCTCCTTTTCATGTCCGTTTTTCGATAGCGGTGTTTTTCCGTTTCCTGAACCGACTTCATCATCTCGTTTCGAGTAACGGTACTGGTAATAGTAATTGGTCGGATCGGGTTGCTCTTCCGCACGATTCAGTACAACTCCCAACAGACGTTCACGCGGCATCTGTTCGAGCAGTTTGTCAACGACTGAATAGCGCGTCTTACCTGCACGAACCACGAGCATGGCGGCGTCAGCACGATTCATCAACACGTTCGCGTCGGTAAAGATGCCGAGCGGCGGCGCGTCGATGATGATGTAGTCGAACATGCGGCGCGCTTCTGTCAGCACGCGTGTGTAGGTTGGTCCGGACAGTAGTTCGGCGACGTCGTCTCTGGGTTGACCACCCGGCAGCAGGTAAAGACCAGACGGATCGAGACGAACGATTGCGTCTTCCAGGCCGATCTGGCCGCCGAGAACTTCAGACAAGCCGATGTTTGCATCGATGCCGAAGTAGTCGGTCGCACACGGCCTGCGAAGGTCGCTATCAATGACAAGTGCGCGAACGCCGTCGGTTTGGGCCAACAGCCAGCTGAGATTCAATGCCGTCAAAGTTTTGCCCTCGCCAACGCCCACGCTGGTGACTACAAAGGCGCGCATCTGCAAGCGCTCACCGGCCTGGAGAATGCGCGTGCGCAACGCGCGAAACTGTTCGCAGTAGGCGGAACGTGGCTGACTAATCGCAACGAGATGAGGTTCGACGCGCGCAGGAGAAATGTCATAGCTGACAAAACCTCCGGCGCGCGTCGCCCCGGCAGCGTCCAAAGTTGCCCCAGCATCACGCGAAGCAGTTCCGGCGGGGAGTGCCGACCCGTCGGGTACATCCGCAGTGTGCGCAGAGGACGCTGAACTTCGCGCCGCCTCTTTCGAGACAGCCATGATCGTCGAGCCGGAAAACAACTGCTCCTCGATCTCTTTGGCCGAAGGGGATTGGGCAATGCCTGACCCTTCAATGCGGCGCTCTGAATTCTTGGGTTGTCGTTTAGTCGCGCCGCCGTTATCACTGGCGCTGGACTTTCTGATGGCGTCGAATACTCTGCCCATTTAAGTTACCTCTCAGAACTAGCTTTCATTTTCAGCCGCGGTGCCGGCCGCCCATAACTCGGCTTCACCGGCAGACGAGAAGATCTTCGACGGTGCTTCCCGCTCAACCGCCGTTGGCATGCCCGGGTTCTGACGCGGCAGCATGTCGAAAGTCTCAGCGACTTCCTCGATGACTGTGCGGCTAATCACGGGCTCACCGGCTGCGTATCCAGCCAGCAATGCGTTGTCACAAAGGTTGTTGATGTTGCGTGGAATTCCTTCCGAACAACGAAAGATGTAATCGACTGCGGCGGGCGAAAAGATGTCGGTGCGCTCAGCGCCGGCCACCAGCAGTCGCGAAATAATGTAACGATCAGTCTCTTCAACGTTCGGCAACGCCTTGATCACGCAACGCAAAGCGATGCGCTGTTTCAACTGCCGCAGATCCGGATTATTGAGTACTTCACGCAATTCCGGTTGGCCCGTTAAAACGATCTGCAACTGTTTCGCGGTGTTGGATTCGAAGTTCGACAAGAGTCGAATCTCTTCCAACACATGGGGCGACAGTCCTTGCGCTTCGTCGACAATCAGCACGGTTCGAAGACCGCGTGAATGACGCGACTCCAGCGCGCGCCCCAGTTCCAGCAACAACTCCGCTTTTGTTTCCCACTTCTGCACGTCGAGCAACTGGGCCACGTGCTGGTAAAACTCCGGTACCGACAAACGCGGATTGAAGATGTAAGCAACCAGGACCGTCCGATCCAGACGCTGCATCATCCAGCGCAGGATCGTCGTCTTGCCCGTGCCGACCTCGCCCGTCACGACTACCAATCCTTTGCCACTCTCGATGCCGTAGTGGAGATTGGCCATCACTTCCGTGTGCGACGGAGTGAAATAGATGAAGCGCGGGTCGGGCGTCAGCGCGAAAGGCAATTCTCTTAGTCCGTAAAATTCTGCGTACACTCTTTTTTAACCTCCGGTGCAGTCCGTTCGGACGAGCTTCTTAAGCAGAGCGTGACTGCATCAGGAATTCGAAAACGTGTGTAAGTTTCAAAGCGAGCGCCAGCAATGGAATGGCAACCATCGTGGCGATCACTCCGGCGACCAGCAACAGCCGGCGCCTTCGCGGCACGGCTTTAGCTTCCTGCGGCGTCAACAATTCGGGAACGGTAATCAGCACAGGCAAGCCAGTGTAATGACGTGCGTCTTCACTGCTCTGAATCGTCATCAGAAGAGGCACTTCGAAGAACGCTGTTAGCAACAACCCAAGACTCAGTCCCGCAACTACTCCCATTCCGGCGAACATAAAACGCTTCGGCGCAACCGGTGTCTGAGGAAGGTTGGCGGGGTCGATGACTTCGATTCCCTCACTCTGCTGCTGCGTCGCGGCGTCGGCATTCAGCGCGATTTTCTGTTGCGTTTCAAGCAGCTTGTCGAGCGCGGACTTCTTCGTCTGGTACTCGCGTTCGATCGAGCTGAGTTGAACATCTGCGCCAGGGACTTTGTTAATCCGGTCGGTGATAGCCGCGATCTGCTTTTCAGTATCGTTCAGAGCAGACTGTTGACGCTTCATTTCATTGTCGACGTTTTTGATCTCCTGGACAGTCGCAGCCGCCTGGATGTCGGGCCGATTTTTCAGCTTCTTTTCCTGGTCAGCAATGCGCTCTTTCCATTCGTCAATCTGCCGGTCCATATCCTTCTGCACTGATTCGATCTGCGCCTTCTTCGAAAGCACGTCGGGATGGATTTCTTTGTACTGCGTCTGCAATTGCCGCAGCTCGGCCTGAAGGTCAGCTTTGCGTTTCACCAATTCGGCCCAGCCCAGCGTTGTTTTAGGATCAGTTAATGTTTGCGCAGCATCGCCGATCGCATTTTCGGTCTGCTTTTGTATGAGCGTTAGATTTGTCGAGAGGGTCGAACGTCGATCCTGTAGCCGTCCGACTTCAGCAATCAACGCCTTCTGCTGTTCACGGAGGCCCGTCAACTGCTGGAGCAAAGAGTTGGCTTCGGAAGGCAGCGTGCCGAGATTCTGCTGCATAAAGTCGAGACGCTTCTGGTCGATCTTGTCCAGCTCGTCTTTGGTCTGTCGGACCTGCGCGTCGATAAACTGCCTCGCAGACGCGGTCGAGTTGATCGTCTCGGCGGTTTGCTGGTTGATGTATTTACCCGCCAATTCGGCAGTGACTGCCTGAGTCACTTTCGGATCGCGATAGCGAAAGCGAATGTCAAACCCGTCTGTAATCTCGCGACGATTCGTATTGACCTCGACCTTGATGTCGTTGCGCAACATTGCAATTACGGATTCCATTGGCTCACCACGGTCGCGCTCGCGTTTGTAGAGTTGATACTTTTCAACGAGCGGTTCGAGTGAACTGCGACTCGTAACTACCTGCGCGATGGCCGACAACTGACGCGTTAATCCGTCTTCAGTGACACTC
>DASZDV010000458.1:0-5655 GCA_035941575.1 Pyrinomonadaceae bacterium | reverse complement strand
CTCAGCCGTAGTGATCTTTAGCCAGAAACTCAGCGTCACTGAATTCGCGGCTGAAGGAACCGTTATCTGCTGATAAAGCGAATCCGTGTGCGTTACGCCGTAGCCGTCGAGCCATGCATACCACGAACCGGTTCGAGGCGTCTGTCCGCTTGAGTTGGTAATCACACCGGCTGTTGCGACCCAGTTCACGCCACCCGATTCGAAACCTCTGTTAAGCAATAGTTCCGTTCCGGGAGGAGGTGGCGGCGGCGCGCCGGTCAACAACGAATAAAGCAGCCGGTTTGGCGAACCCGTTCCCGCGTTCGTCACTTTGTTCGGAGTTGAGCTGTTGATTATCGCCGCGGTTACTGTCGCGGGTGATGCGGTCGGATTTGTTTCCAGGAACAACGCTGCGACGCCCGCAACGTGTGGCGTTGCCATCGATGTGCCTGAAATTGTGTTCGTCGCCGTGTCGCTCGTATTCCACGACGAAGTGATGCTACTGCCAGGCGCAAAAATGTCGAGACAGGTACCGAAGTTCGAAAACGAGGAACGCGCATCACTTGTGGTCGTGGAACCTACGGTAATCGCGCTCGCCACTCGGGCTGGCGAAGTATTGCATGCATTCTGATTCTCGTTACCCGCAGCAATCGCATACGTCACGCCATCATTGATCGAATTCGTTACCGCAGTGTCCAGTGCTGATGAAATTCCACCACCTAAACTCATATTCGCTACTGCTGGTTGGCCCGCTTGATGATCGGAGGTGACGAAATCCACGCCTGCAATGACGCCGGAATTAGTACCGTTGCCACTCGCATCAAGAACGCGAACGGCGACGAGCGTGACGTTCTTCGCGACGCCGTACGTTGAACCACCGACTGTCCCGGAGACATGAGTGCCGTGTCCGTTACCGTCACTGGTGCCGAGGCCGTCGTTGATTGCGGTGAAACCGGAAATCACGCGGCCGGCGAATTGAGTGTGCGTGGCTCGTATTCCTGTATCGATGATGTAGGCTTTCACTCCCGAACCTGTAGCGTTGTAGTTGTAGTTTCCGTCGAGAGGCAGATCTCGTTGATCGATCCGGTCTAATCCCCAGGTGGCGCCGGTTTGAGTTGTCACCAAACCTACGACGCCGTCTTCTTCCACAAACGCGACGCGCGGATCGTTCGCGAGTCGGGTGGCTTGTTGTTCAGGCATGCGCACGGAAAAACCTTTGATGGCGCGATTGTAAGTAAAACCGCCATTACGATCGCCGCCGAAATCGCGCGCAAGGCGCAGAGCTTCACTGTCGACGTCGGCGACGTCGTCTTTAAATACGACGATGTATTGATTGGCAATTCGTTTATCCGCCCGCATGCGACGGAACTTCCCTGAATTACCGTTAGAGTTCTGGCCGTGAGCCGCAGTGAGGACCACCACTGCTGTGCACATGGCTAACAAAACAAAAAGGACAAGCGTTCTCTTCATTATGACCTCCAGTGAGTTATTACCTATGGTTGCTGGGTGTACAGGGAGGAAGCGTTAGGGAACTACACAAACTGGGAGAAAGAGTTTGGGAGGTGAGACTATGCTGTCTTCTGGGTGGGGCAGATGATAGAGACTCGCGGTTACAAAATCAAGAAGCTACTTTCGCAGCTCCTTAGAAGATCAACTTCATCGCCAACTGAATATTCCTCGGGCCGCCGCCTCCCATGAATGGGTTGCCGATGCCGACGTCGGGAGTGACGGTGATCGGAAGGAAACCTGTTCCGCGGCCGGTAACGGGATCTACCGAAGAGGTCATGTCAGCGGCGAAGCTCGGTAGGAGCGGATTCGAGAAGTTTGGATGGTTGAATATGTTGAAGATCTCAGCTCGCAACTGAATCCGTAATCTCTCAGTGATGTTAGTGTCCTTGAAGATCGAAAAATCAACATTCTGATAACCTGGCCCACGCAATGCGTTTCTACCGAGAGAACCAAAATGCCATGTCCCGGGAATGCATGACCCGGCGCTTCCGTCTCCGGTTGGATCGAGCGTGCAGGGCACTTTGAAGGCTGAGAGATTTATGAACTGGTCAGGCGCGCGCGTGCCTGCGTACGGATCGCCGATGAGATCGGGTCGCGGGAAAAACTCGCCCGTGTTGTTGTAATCGTCAAACAGCGTCAGGTGAAACGGATTGCCGGTGCGCAAGGTGATTACTGTATTCAGTTGCCAGCCTTTGCCGAAACGCGGATGCGACTCCCACAAGTTTGGAAGTGCGTAGCTCGCGGTGAGAACGAAGCGATGTCGATTATCGAAGTTCGAGTTTGCTTTTTCGCATCGGGTGCAGTGGCTGTTGTCTGGTTGGGTCGCATTCGCGACGTAGTCTTGTCCGTCGGAGGCGTTGTCAATCGAGTGTGACCAGGTGTAATAGGCCTGCGTGGAGAAGCCTTTGCGATTGCGCACTGAAAAGCTTGTTTGCAGTGCGTTGTAATTTGAGAACGCGGTGGTCTCGAGTTGATTGACGTAGAAGAAAGTGCCTCCCGAAGGCGCGAATGGTCCATTGTCAAAGGGACGGGCAGAGGAGACGCTCGGGTTCACAGGCTGGTTGATATCTCGGTAACGAAAAAGCTTCGTGCCGTTTGAGCCGACGTAACCAACTTCCAGTACGCCGTTTCTGAACAACTCGCGCTGAATATTGAGATTGTAGTTCTGGATGTATGGAGTGCGGAGGTTTGGATCGACTGCGAAAACATCCGAGTCGAGAAAGTCAGTAAAGATTGGCACGCCGTCCTGAATCACCGGTTCAGTAGAGAATGAAAAGAGGATCGGCGCGGGCCCGACGGGATTGAAAGCTGGACCAGGATTGAACGTATTGAAAGGGAGTTGTCCGGCGAAAAAATCCTGCGAGAACGCGTCGTAAAACAGACCCCAGCCCGCGCGCACAACCGTTTTGCTGTCGCCACCAACATTCCACGCGATTCCCAGACGCGGCGAAAAATTGTTCCAGTCGCGATCGTATAGACGCGGAAGTCCCGGCGAACCGACTTGCACTAGCCCCACCGCCGGATCGAAGTTGCTCAAGAGGTTATTCCTCTCTTCGATGACTCCGAAATAATCCCAGCGCAGTCCGAGGTTGAATGTGAATTGCGGGGTCCAGCGAAACGTGTCTTGCACATAGGTCGCGTGGGAGTTCTGAAAGGTAGAGCGATTGGAGTTGCCACGCGCAGCTCGGCCGCCGCTTAATGTGCCTGAGAGAAAGTCTTCGAGCGAGCCGAAGTCCAGGCGGCCGCGATAGCCCGCGTCAAAAAACTGGTCCACCGTCGTGCGCCGGAACTCGTAACCAAACTTCAGGTCATGACGCGCAACCTTCCACGAGAAGTTGTCGATCACGTGATAATTGCTATCCACGCGTGCACGCGGCACTGAGAGCGTTGCGCCGATGTTCGCAATTCCTAAATCGTCTTGAATGCGAATCAATGGTAGGCCGAAATCCTGGTCGTTGGTGATTCCGGTGTTGAGACCGATCGAACGGGGATCGAAGTCGTTGTCTTCCGGAAAGAATCCTTCGTCGAAGCGATTGTAACCAAATCGTAGCTCGTTAACTCTCGTTGACGAAAGAATCTTTAAGTAAGAGATCGAGACGAGGTGAACTTTAGTTGGGGTGGTTGTGTTGTAACCGGGAAGAATGTTGCCGGCGAGAATAGCGAGCGGGAATGATTGGTCGCTCGTGCCGTAGAAGTAGCGGCCAGTCAGTTGATTGTCGGGGTTGAATGAATGATCGATTTTGGCAATAAGGCTGTCTACGTCGTTTGAAGCCGGCGTCGTGACGAAAAGATTTGGCTGGCCGCTGTTGTCGAAGAGTGGTAAGGGACGATTCGGAGCGGGCCACGGATTACGGGCCAGCAAACGCGCAATGACCGGATTTGTTGGACCACCGAGTGCGGCGATTTCGCGCGGGTCGGGAACGCGCGCGGTGGAATTGAGTCCGACCCGTTCGCGTTGGCCTTCGTAAGCGAAATAAAAGAACGTCTGGTTGCGTTTGATTGGACCACCAATTGCGCCGCCAAACTGATTGTTTCGAAACTGCGTTTGCGGATCGGGTTTCGGATTGAAGAAGTTGCGCGCGTCGAGTTTGTTGTTGCGGAAGAACTCGAACAGTGAGCCGTGGAAATTGTTTGTGCCGGATTTGGTGACGATATTGACGATTGCGCCGGAGTTGCGGCCGTACTCGGCTTCGAAGTTTGAAAGTATGGCGGCTTCGGAAATAGCTTCAATCGGGAGGATTGTCGCAGGCGTTCCGAAAACGCCGGCTTCGTTGATCGCGGGAAGGTTTCGGTAGCCGTCGTTCATGTCGGTGCCGTCGAGTAGATAATTGTTCGAACGTCCGCGATTACCGTTGGCGCTAAACAGTCCGAAGGAGCCGGGCGAGTCGGTGGCGCCGGAAGGATCGCCGGTTGCGCCGGGAACCATTACGAGAAACTTCGTGAAATCGCGGCCGTTGATGGGTAAGTCTTCCACGACTTTGAGCGTGAGCGTGCCTCCAAGTGAGTTGCTGGTAGTTTCGACCTGCACGTTTGGAGCTATGGTTACGAGGTTTTCTGCAGCGGCGACGCTTAGCTTCACGTCAACGCGTCGTTCGCTGGCTACTTCGACGGTAACGTTTGAAACCATTGCCCTGGCAAAGCCGGTCTGCTCGACGCGCACTTCGTATGGGCCAATGGGCAGTTCAGGAATGCTGTAGTCGCCGGCTTCGTCGGTTGTGGTGACGCGCTCGAGGCCTGTGCTCGTATTCTTTGCTGTCACCTTGGCGCCTACTACGACGGCGCCGTTTGGATCGGTGACTGTGCCGAGAACCGTGCCGCGAAACGTTTGTGCAGACGCGGCGCCGATCAGGATAAGAATTAAAACGAACGCGGACGTCATGGAGTTGCCGCGATCACGCAGCCTGTTTGTGTGTGACATATCGTAGCTCCTGTTTGTCGAAGAGCGCGGGGAGAGACTGTTGAATGACAACTCTGGACCGTGCGTGTGAGTGTGTTTGGGATTATAGCCCCGAAGTGCTTGCAGTCAATCGAAACCGTTGACAGTTGCACGGTAAAGGCAGATCATGCGCGACAATGAAAATCGTCGTCTTCCTCTTTCTCTCGATTACGCTCTTCATGGGCGTGGAGCAGCAAAGTGTGGAACGCGAAGAGCCCGAGTTGGTGGTCCTTAAGTTTAGCTGGACCAGGCAACGGCAAGGCAGCAGTATGATCCGCGGCGCTCAGAACCCGCGCGGATCAATAACTACGCCCATAACGGACGACCGCGATCTCGGATCACGGCGTGCGGACATGCGCGTGATGGAGAAGAAAGCCGTAAGTACAGTCGATCACGCGGGTAACAGCTATCAGCTCCACCTTGAGGTTAAGAACACCGGTGAAAAAGAGATCAGGAGTTTGATCTGGGAATTCCGACCAACGGCAGGTCCTGACGACTACGAGCCAAAACAGTATCTTTGCGCGCTGCGAGTGAAGCCGAAGGAGAAGAGAGTTCTCGATGTGTGGACTCCGTATGCTCCCGTCAAAGTCATCACTGTCGATGCTCGTAAAGACGCGTTGAAAGACGGTGAGGTAGTCATCAATAAGATCGAGTATAAGGACGGATCATTTTGGAAAACGCGCGGGTGGAATATTCAACTACCACCCGACTCCTCACAAAAACTGGCCGAC
>DASZDV010000457.1:0-3960 GCA_035941575.1 Pyrinomonadaceae bacterium | reverse complement strand
GCTTAACTCGATGAGGTAACGAAACGTCGGGCATCTAAATTGCTAAGGAGCGAGTGCGACCAATCTGCTTATTGTTTTCGGACGGAAAAAAAACGAACGCGCTGTGGTCGTCGTATTGAAATCGAGCGCGAGCGTCAGAGGAATCTTAAACGACGGTCTGGCGACATTTATGACATCTTTAATGAATATTATGCATTCGTCTAACGTCGCAGAGACCATCCCGCCGAATCGCACTTTGGATTACTCGATTCCGGCTGATCCTCTTCCGTCGCTCCAGAGATAGCTCCAGGTAAGGAAGATATCTCCGACAACCAGGTTTCGAATTACTGCTTTGCAGGAGAACACTCGTGCACGCTGATAACTACACCCCGACTGCCAGTGACGGCAAATTAGATAACGCGCGACGCTCGCTCGAGCAATATCCGCCGCGAAAACCCGACCTGATCTGCTTCTCGCACCTGCGTTGGGATTTCGTTTATCAACGTCCGCAACATCTGCTCAAACGCAGTGCTCGCGATCGGCGCGTCTTCTTTGTAGAAGAACCTGTATTTGATAACGGCTCCCTGCGTCTCGATGTAAGCGAACGCGAAAACAACTTAAAAGTTGTTGTGCCGCACCTGCCGCAAGGGTTGCAAAGTGAAGTCGCCAAGACAGCGCTGCTGCATGACATGGTTCAGCGGCTACTCGCGGAAAACAATATTCACCATTACGTGACCTGGTATTACACGCCGATGGCGCTCGATTTTACGCGCCATCTTCGGCCCGCTGCCGTGATCTACGACTGCATGGACGAACTCTCCGCGTTCAAAGGCGCACCGGAGTGTTTGAAACATCGCGAACGCGAACTGTTTCAAGTTGCAGATCTTGTTTTCACTGGCGGCCAGAGTCTTTATGAAGCCAAACGCAACCAGCATCGCTCGATCTTTGCTTTCCCGAGCAGCATCGATCGCGACCATTTCATGCAGGCGCGGAAAACAATCGAAGAACCCATTGACCAGCAGGATATTCCACATCCGCGACTCGGGTTTTTCGGTGTCGTTGACGAGCGCTTCGATGTGGAATTGCTCGATGAAGTCTCGAGAAGTCGTCCTGACTGGCAGTTTGTGATCGTCGGTCCGGTCGTAAAGATCGATCCCGCGATTTTGCCGCGACGCGACAACATTCATTATCTCGGCGGCAAGAGCTACGAGGAACTTCCCGCGTACATCGCGGGTTGGGACGTCGCGCTCTTGTTGTTCGCGCAAAACGAATCGACTCGGTTCATTAGCCCGACGAAAACACCTGAGTATCTAGCGGCTGGAAAGCCCGTGGTTTCGACACCCATTCGGGATGTCGTATGCCCTTACGGTCAAATGGGATTAGTTCGCATTGCAAGTAATGCGCAGGAGTTTATCTCGGCGATTGAACACGCGCTCAAACCAGAAGCGTCGCGCAGCCAGTGGTTGGACAACGTAGACGGATTTCTGGCGCAGATGTCCTGGGATGAAACGTGGGCGCGGATGTCGCGCTTGATTGACGAAACGCTTGCAACAAAGACACGCGCAGCGTTGCTCGCACGATCAGAGCCGGCGTCGCGAGGCGTTGCTGCTTAAAGAACAAATCTCATTATCAAGGGGGGTACACAGATGTTTGATTACTTAATTGTCGGTGCAGGTTTCGCGGGTAGCGTGCTCGCGGAACGCCTCGCCCGGGGATCGAA
Source organism: Pyrinomonadaceae bacterium (assembly GCA_035941575.1). Taxonomy (GTDB): domain Bacteria; phylum Acidobacteriota; class Blastocatellia; order Pyrinomonadales; family Pyrinomonadaceae; genus PSRF01. The sequence goes on along the minus strand of DASZDV010000457.1, from coordinate 2,261 downwards.
CAAGAAGGTCCTGCTATGCGATAAGCGCCCGCATATCGGCGGCAACGCTTACGATCATTACAACGAGCACGGCGTACTGGTCCACAAGTACGGGCCACATATCTTTCATACCAACTCACGCGAAGTCTTTGAGTATTTATCAAGATTTACCGAATGGCGTTCTTATCAGCATCGTGTGCGCGCGTGTGTTGACGGTCAGATCGTTCCTATTCCGATCAACCTGGATACGATAAACACGCTTTACGGTTTGAACCTGACGTCGTTTGAAGTAGCTGACTTCTTCAAGAAAGTCGCCGAGCCGCGAGAACGGATCAAGACTTCTGAAGACGTGGTTGTCAGCCAGGTCGGACGTGAGCTTTACGAAAAGTTTTTTCGGAACTACACACGCAAGCAATGGGGACTCGACCCGTCAGAGCTCGATTCAAGCGTGACTTCACGCATTCCCACGCGTACTAATCGCGACGATCGCTACTTTACCGATACTTACCAGGCGATGCCATTGCACGGCTACACGCGCATGTTTGAAAACATGCTGGACCACCCGAATATCAAGGTTCTACTGAATTGTGATTATCGTGAAGTTGAAAAAGATATTCCGTTTCGGGAGATGATTTATACCGGTCCAGTCGATGCGTTCTTTGATTATCGTTACGGGAAACTGCCGTATCGTTCGCTGGAATTCAAACATGAGACACACAACGTTGCGGTGTATCAGTCAGCGCCGGTGATCAACTATCCGAACGAACATCTGTACACGCGCGTCACGGAATTCAAGTACCTGACTGGTCAGGAACATGCGAAGACGAGCATCGTGTATGAGTTTCCGCAGAGCGAAGGCGACGCTTACTATCCGGTGCCTCGCAAAGAGAACGCGACGTTGTACGCGGATTACAAAGCGTTGGCGGATGCGACGCCCGGAGTTCATTTTGTGGGACGGCTCGCAACGTACAAGTACTACAACATGGACCAGATCGTGGCGCAGGCTTTGACGGTTTACTCGAAGATGCACAGTGTGAAGCGCAAAGATGCGCTCGTGATGGTCAGTGGTTTGACGCGCACTGGAAACGGCAACGGTAAGAGTCATCATCTTCCGGCTCCCCACATCGAGCCAACGCAGCGTCAACCCGTGACTCAGACGTAGGAAGAGGAAGGTAATTAGTTTTTTAACTTGGACAGATGAGTGATTCAGCGGTGCAAGCTGGAGCGCTGGCGTTGTGGGCCGGCGTGGAAGCTACAGTAAATCGAGTAGGAAACGTCTATTCCGATCAAATTGAACGCAGCGGCCATGCGTTACGCATCAGTGATCTCGATCGCCTGGCTTCGCTGGGCGTAAAGACTGTTCGCTATCCCATTTTGTGGGAACGAACCGCTCCTCGAAGTCTCGACGAACCTGATTGGCGGTGGGCTGACGAACGTCTGAATTATCTTCGCCGTCTGGGTATCAAACCGATCGCCGGTCTGGTTCATCACGGCAGTGGACCACCCTACACCAATCTTCTCGATCCGGAGTTTCCGACAAAACTCGCGCAGTTTGCCGGCGCAGTAGCGCAACGCTTTCCCTGGGTCGAGGACTACACGCCCGTCAACGAACCACTAACCACAGCTCGTTTCAGTTGTCTTTACGGGCATTGGTATCCACACAAAAGCGATCCGCTGCTGTTCGCAAAAGCGATGCTGGCCCAGTGCCGCGCGACAGTTCTCGCGATGCGAGAGATCCGCAAGGTGAACCCCGCGGCGCGCCTGATTCAGACTGAAGACTTAAGTAAGACCTACAGCACGCCGCAACTCGCGTATCAAGCGAACTTTGAAAACGAGCGTCGCTGGTTAACGTTCGACTTGTTGAATGGTCTGTTGGACCACGACAAGCGTATGTGGCAGTACTTGCTGCACGTCGGAATCACTGAAAGCGAACTGGAGTGGTTTCTCGACAATCCGTGTCCACCTGACATTCTGGGTTTGAACCACTACGTCACAAGTCAAAGATTTCTCGATCACCGGGTTGGACGCTATCCGGTTTCATGTCACGGCGGAAACGGACAGCAGTTTTACGCCGACGTCGAGGCAGTGCGTGCATGTCCGGCTGGAATGCTGGATCCCAAAGACGTAATTAAAGAAGCGTGGGACCGTTACAAACGTCCGCTGGCGATAACCGAAGCGCATCTCGCGTGCACCCGTGAAGAACAGCTACGCTGGTTCAAGGAGATCTGGGACGCTGCTCAATCCCTGCGTGATGAAGCCGTAGACATTCGCGCAGTCACCGC
>DASZDV010000456.1:0-2812 GCA_035941575.1 Pyrinomonadaceae bacterium | reverse complement strand
TATCGAGTTGAGCTGAATCGTGATGGAGATATCGCGAGTATCTTTGACAAGAAGTTAAATCGCGAATTGCTCGACGCGCCGCTCAGGCTCGCGATCAAGAACGATACTCCGGCGCAGTGGCCGGCGTGGAACATGGACTGGACCGATCAGCAGAAACCTCCGCGTGCTTATGTGGCTGGACGCCCTCAGATTCGTATCGTTGAGAATGGTCCGGTGCGGGTGGCGATCGAGGTCGTGCGCGAAACCGAAGGTTCGAAGTTTCAACAGACTGTGCGTCTGTCCGCGGGTGACGCCGGCAATCGGGTCGAGTTCGGCAATGTGATTGAATGGAAGACGGGCAACGCGAATTTGAAAGCGACGTTTCCACTCACAGCGTCTAATTCCAAAGCAACGTACAATTGGGACATCGGGACGATTGAGCGTGGCAACAACGACGAACGAAAGTTTGAGGTGCCATCGCACCAATGGTTCGATCTTACGGACCGCAGCGGCGCGTTCGGCGTGACGATCCTTTCTGATTGTAAATACGGATCAGACAAGCCTGACGACAAGACACTTCGCTTGACGTTGCTTCGTACGCCCGGCATTGGAGCACGCGCAGGTTACGCCGATCAGTCGTCGCAGGACTGGGGACGGCACCAGTTTGTGTACGGGCTTGCGGCGCATGGCGGTGATTGGCGTCGCGATCAAACTGACTGGCAAGCACAACGTTTGAATCAACCGTTGATTGCCTTTGAGAGTTCCAAACATCCGGGCGGGCTGGGAAAGACGTTCTCGATTCTGCGCGTGAACAGTAATCGCGTTCGCGTGTTGGCACTGAAGAAAGCCGAAGAGAGCGATGAGGTGATCGTGCGCATTGTCGAACTCGACGGGCGCGGTGTGCCGGATGTGCGGATTTCGTTTCCTGCGCCTGTGGTCTCGGCTCGTGAAGTAAATGGTCAGGAGTTGCCGGTTGGAAATGCGACGATCAATAAAAGCGAGTTGGTGACGAGTCTGGGACGTTTTCAGCCGCGCACGTTTGCAGTGAAGCTCGCACCGCCGTCCGTCAACTTAGCCGCGCCGCAATCGCGTGCCATTCCTCTAGCTTATGATCTCGCAGTTGCGACTCGTGACGGGGAAAGGATTAAAGCCGGATTTGATGGCGAGGGAGCCGCGTTGCCGGCAGAAATGTTGCCGAGTGAAATCTCGTATGGCGGCATTACGTTTCGGATCGTCAATGAAAAAGCAAATGCGCTGGTACCACGTGGGCAAACTCTCTCAGTGCCCGCTGGTACACGAAAGTTGTACGTCCTTGCGGCGTCAGCTGGCGACGATCAGAAGGCTACGTTTCGTATCGGCGAGAAGCCCGTGGAGCTAACGATTCAGCACTGGGGCGGCTTCATCGGTCAGTGGGACAACCGGCAATGGAAGCAGACTGAACGACAGATTCCGCCGCGAACGCCGCCACCTGACACTCCGCCCGATATCGCTGCACTGTTGCAACGAACACGGACCAGAGTCGATCCATACGGCCAGATGATTGCTATCACGCCGGGGTTCATCAAGCGCGCGCCTGTGGCGTGGTTCGCATCGCATCATCACACCGCCGCCGGTCTGAACGAGGCTTACGGTTACTCGTATCTCTTTGCTTATGAGATCGACGTGCCGGCAAACGCTACCACGTTGACATTGCCGAACAACGATTCGATTCGCATCCTTGCAATCAGCGGCTCAAACGAACGTGACCGCGTGAAACCCGCGCAACTACTTTACGGCTTATGATCGCTCTCAGCCTAAAAGGCGTGCGCAAATCGTTTGGTCCAACTATTGCGCTGGACGGCGTGGATCTCGAGCTTCGCAAAGGTGAAGTCCACGCGTTGATCGGCGAGAACGGCGCAGGCAAGAGCACGCTGATGAACGTTGTCGCCGGTTCGTTGCAACCTGAACAAGGTCGTATGGAACTCGACGGCCAAACGTACGCGCCAGCGAATCCGCTGGAGGCTCGCACCCACGGCATCGCCCTCATTCATCAGGAACTATCGTTGTGTCCGCATCTTTCCGTGGCCGAAAATGTGTTGATGGGAATCGAGTCGTCACGTTTCGGCTGGCTCGATCGAGAGCAACTTGCGACGCGAACTAACGACGTGCTGCGCACGTTTCATCACGCCGACATACGTCCTGAAAAACGCGTCGGCGATCTGTCGGTTGCGGCGCGGCAAATAGTAGAGATCTCTCGGGCGTTGGCAGCGCGCGCACGCATCATCCTGATGGACGAGCCAACCAGCAGCCTGCAACGCGATGACGTCGCCAATCTCTTCACGTTGATTCGAAAGCTAAGCTCCGAAGGCATTTCGGTGATCTACATTAGCCACTTTCTGGAAGAGGTGCGCCAGATTGCTGATCGTTTCACAGTGTTGCGAGATGGACGCAGCGTCGCAACGGGAGAGATCGCCGGCACCAGCGACGACGAACTGATCGCGAAGATGGTCGGACGTGCACAGCAGAATCTCTTTCCTGAACGCAGATCCAAAGCAACGACACACGAAACTATCCTCGAGGTACGAAATCTCGCGGCGCCGCCGTTGCTCAAAGACGCGAGTTTTGATCTGCGACGCGGCGAAATACTCGGCATCGCGGGCCTGATGGGATCGGGACGCACGCCGTTGTTGCGCGCGATCTTTGGTCTCGAACCGCCGCAAAGCGGGTCAATCGCCGTCAACCAAAAGGCACTGCCGGCTGGACGCAGTACACCAGCGATCCGTTTAATCGAAGGCGTCGGCTATCTCAGTGAAGATCGAAAAGGCGACGGCTTGACACTGAACCAGTCGTTGTC
>DASZDV010000455.1:0-5999 GCA_035941575.1 Pyrinomonadaceae bacterium | reverse complement strand
ATTACATCGTGGCAATGCTCTTTCTGATTTTCGACGTCGAGACCATTTTCCTGTTGCCCTGGGCAATTATCTTTATGGGAGATGACTTCTCCATTACAACTTTTGCGCTCATCGAAATGTTTGTCTTTATCGCTATTCTGGTAGTCGGTTATTACTACGCGTGGCGCAAGGGCGCGCTCGAGTGGGCCTAGAGAGATTGGCGATTGCCGATTTTCAGTTGCCGATTTGAGGTTCTTTGGGAAAGAGTGCAATTGGCAATTGGCAATCAACAATTGAAAGTGACTTATGGCTGAACACGAAGAAGGGTTTGTCTTAACTACCGTCGATTCGATCATGAACTCGATTCGACGCTCTGTCGGCGCCAAAACGGTTGATCTCGCTGCGCCCGTTGTGAACTGGGCACGCAAGTCAGCACTTTGGCCCATGACGTTTGGGCTCGCATGTTGCGCCATCGAGATGATTGCCACGGGCGCTGGACGGTTCGACATCGATCGGTTCGGCGCAGGAGTGTTTCGCCCGAGCCCACGGCAAAGCGATCTAGTCATCATTGCCGGGACCGTGACTCTTAAGATGGGACCAGTCGTTCGGCGAGTTTACGATCAGATGCCCGAACCCAAGTGGGCCATTGCAATGGGCGCGTGCGCTTCAACTGGTGGTCCATTTGATTCTTACTCGACGATGCAAGGCGTCGATCGTTGTATTCCGGTGGACGTCTATATCCCGGGATGTCCGCCGCGCCCCGAAGCGCTGCTTTACGGGCTGATGCGATTGCAGGACATCATCATGCGCGAAGCGCCATCAGCGTATATCTTTGACAGTGACGGCGCCGTGCACCGGCAACGCACTTTTGAAGGTGAGGGAGATTTCTTGTTGGATCCCGCAAGTGAGGTCGCGGGCGCCGCGCTTTCGGGCAAACCTTAGCCGCGATTTAGGAGGAGCAACTATGAGAAGACAGAAGCTTGGTTTAATGGCCCTCATGACAATCTTCTCCCTTTTAAGCAGTGCCGTCTGGGCCGGAGCTCAGACCAAACCAACTGCCAAGAAACGCACGACGACCAAAAAAGTCGTGCCGCTCGTGCCTGTTGGCACGGATCTGAAGGTGCGGATCAACGAGACGTTGTCGAGCAAAGATTCACGCGTCGGCGATCGTTTCACAGCGACAGTGATCGATCCGAGCCGCTTTGACGAAGCACGACTTACGGGACACGTAAGTTCGATTCAGAAGTCCGGCAAGATCAAAGGCCGCACGAGTATGAATCTGGCGTTTGATTCGGTCGAGTTACGCGACGGGCGCCGAGGGGTGCTGCACGGATACGTGACGCGCATTTATGGCGAAGGTTCGGGACGCGCCGATAACGAAGGCGGCGTCGAATCCGGAAGCAGAACCAAGCAAACTGTGAAGCGCGCGGGCATCGGCGCGACGGTCGGCGCGATCGTCGGCGGTATCGCGGGCGGCGGAAAGGGAGCTGCGATTGGTTTGATCGTTGGTGGCGCCGGTGGCGCGGGCTCGTTGGCCGTGAAAGGCAGCAAAGAGCTGAAAATCGAATCCGGCACAGAGATGCTGGTACACGTCACGCGCTAATTTAGACCGAACTGCGATACAGCACGGGGGAGCGGTAAAATCCGCTTCCCCTTTTGTTTTTAATCTCTTACCCCGTTTCTCTCCCGTTATGTGCTTCCAGTGCGGAAGAAAATGTCTTCTAAGCACGTCTAAGACATGACGGGAGCGGAAATGGAGCAGCGCGCGCTAATGGCTCAGCAGCTTATCGATGGACGGGTAATCGAAGCCTGCCAGCAGGGTGACCGCGATGCCTTTCAAGTCCTCTTCGAGGCTTACAAAGATAAGGTCTTCTCGATTGCCGTCTATTCCGTCGGCGGCGACCGGGCGTTGGCGGACGACGTCACGCAGCAGATTTTCTTGAAACTGTTTACTGCGATTCGCCAGTTTCGTGGAGAGTCAGAGTTTACGACGTGGCTCTACCGGCTCGTCGTGAATGCGTGTCTCGACGAACGTCGCCGTCGCAAACGATGGTTGCCGTGGGGTGAGACAGAAACCGTGGCGATGAACAGTTCAGGTGACAGGAGGCCGCAGGAAAAGCACTTTGCTCGCCTCGAAGTTGCTGAAGCAGTGAGGGAAGCGATTGGCGAACTGAAACCGAAGTTTCGTTTACCGATCTTGCTGAAGTACATCGAAGGTTTGTCGTACGAGGAGATTGCCACGGTGATGGGTTGTTCGAAAGGAACGGTGGCATCGCGTCTTAATCGCGGGCACGGCCAGTTGGCGAAAAGGCTTTCGGATTTCAACAATCCTGCGAATTGGGGTGAGTAATTAAGTTCGACGTGAAGTTTACGGAGAGCAAAATGTTTTCGAAGCATGTAATCAAAGACATTTCAGCTTACTGTCATGGAGAGTTGTCAGCGGAAGAATCCAGGCAGTTTGCCGAGCACATCATTTCGTGCGTGAAGTGTCGCAGCAAGTTTGACGAGATCAAGTTGGGAGTAAAGTTGGCGGAACAGTTGCCGTTGGTCGAAGCGCCTGAGTCGCTTTGGCGTGGGATTGAAGCGGCGTTGGGTTCTGAACCGAGAAGGTTGCCCGCAAATAGAAACTGGCAGCTTCGTTATGCAGCAGCCGCGGCGGTTTTGGTTGTAGTCGGAGTTTTGGGCGTTTGGTTGTTTTGGACCAAAAAATTTACTACCCAACCGGCCTGGCAAGTACAAAGTCTCGACGGTACTCCGCGAATTGGCAATACATCGATTACAAAACAAGGCCGTTTGGCGGTTGGTGAGTGGTTGGAAACAGATGCGTCGTCGCGCGCGCAGATTGCGGTCGGTTCGATCGGAACAGTTGACATTGACGAAAACACGCGCGTGCGGTTGTTGGAAACGCAACCCACCGAACACCGTCTCGAACTCGCTCGCGGAAAAATGAGTGCGATGATCTGGGCGCCGCCGCGGCTCTTCTTTGTTGACACACCGTCCGCGGTGGCGGCGGATCTTGGCTGCGCGTACACGCTCGAAGTTGACGAGCAAGGAGCCGGCTTGTTGCGTGTTACTTCTGGATGGGTGGCGTTGGAGTTAAAAGATCGTGAGTCGTTTGTGCCTGCCGGCGCCGTGTGCGAAACGCGGCCGGGAGTTGGACCAGGAACACCGTACTTTGAGGATGCGCCCACCATGTTTCGAGCGGCGCTGCAAAAGATCGACTTTGAACACGATGCTTCCGCGAGATCAGCGGCTCTAGATTCACTGTTGAGCGAAGCGCGCCCGCGAGACACACTCACGTTGTGGCACCTACTCGCTAGAGTTGACGGCGCGGATCGCGTGCGTGTTTACGACAAGATGGCCTTGCTTGTGCCGCCGCCCGCGGGAGTCACTCGCGAAGGCGTTTTGGAATTGAACCAGGAGATGCTTGACCGCTGGAAGTCCGAACTCGAACTAAACTGGAACCGCGGTAACAGCGTCCTGCCGAAAGTCGTGGCTGACGGATATTTTCGTGTGAAGAACGGCGTGAGTCGTCGCTTGAAAGAGGCAGCGCCGCGATAACCGGCTACGTGCCCGAGAGGTGACGCGTGTCGTTAAGCGTCAGGACGCGAACAAAACCATCTTCGCGTAACTCAAATCTTGTAATGCCGCAGTTCGCGCTCGAGATCCAAACTGGCTTCAACTCCGGTGCATCGAGCGCGCCCATCAGATGTAGCGCGAGGATGCAGATCGTTCCCGTGTGACTGAAAACTGCGATCTTGCCCCCCTGGTTCTCCGCGATGATCTTATCCAGTTTCTGCCACGCGCGATCGAGCAACTGCCGGTAACTCTCGCCGCCCGTTAACACGTGTTCGAAATCTCGCCGCAGCAACGCTGCGTATTGCTCCGGATGTTGTTGCGCTGCGTCTTCAAACGTCAGACCTTCCATCACGCCGACGCTGCGTTCGCGAAACGCACTGGTCGGATGAATCGTTAGGCCGGTTACATTGGCAACTGAACGCGCGGTCTCAACAGCACGCGCGAGGTCGCTCGTGTAGATCGCCGTCAATTCTTCTGACTGAAGAGCGCGCGCCGTGGCTTGTGCTTGCCGGCGTCCACGTGGTGACAAGGGTGTAGCTGTGTGACCGCCGAAACGGCGTTCGGCGTTACCTTCTGATTGGCCGTGGCGAATGAGAAGGACGTTGGTTAGAAGCATTGGGGCCTGGAGGGCCTGTTAGCGTTAGCGATCAGGGGCAAGGGATAAAAACCACGATATAAAGAACAAATACAAAGAACAAAAGCACAAAGCACAAACTACAAAGAATGCTTACGCGGCGACAGCTTCAGCTTTCAACTTCTCCGCCTGGTAATGTGCGACGAGAGCGTCGATGAAAGGATCGAGGTTGCCTTCCATCACTAAGTCAAGCTGGTGAATCGTCAAACCGATGCGGTGATCCGACACGCGGTTCTCTTTGAAGTTGTAAGTGCGAATCTTTTCCGAACGATCGCCTGAACCAACCATCGAGCGGCGTTCACTGGCCTGCGCCTCGTGCTGCTTCTGTTCTTCCAGTTCCTGTAAACGCGCGCGCAAAACGCGCATCGCCTTTTCACGGTTTTTGATTTGCGACTTCTCGTCCTGCATCGAAACAACCACGCCGGTCGGAAGGTGCGTCAATCGCACCGCTGAATAAGTCGTATTCACTGACTGTCCACCTGGACCAGACGAACAGAACGTGTCGATTCGCAAATCCTTCGGATCGATCTTTACGTCAACCTCTTCCGCTTCCGGCAACACTGCAACCGTAACAGCCGAAGTATGAATTCTTCCGCTCGCCTCGGTCTGCGGCACGCGCTGAACGCGATGCACGCCCGACTCATGTTTTAACTTCGAATAGACTTTGTCGCCCTCAATCAAAACGATCGCTTCTTTGAGACCGCCGATGCCCGACTCCGACGCCTCCATGACTTCGAATCTCCAGCGCTGCTTTTCCGAGTAACGCGCGTACATCCGCACCATCTCGGCAGCAAACAACGTAGCTTCATCGCCACCTGTTCCAGCACGGATTTCCAGAATCACGTTCTTTTCGTCGTTTGGATCGCTCGGAATGAGCAACAGTTTGAGTTCGCGGTCAGTCTCCTCCAACCGCGCTTGCAGAGTTTCGACTTCGACTTGCGCCATCTCGCGCATCTCGTCGTCATCAGCAGTGTCGAGCAGTTCGCGCGTGCTCGCCAGCTCCGCTTTCAAACTCTTCCACGCCTGATATTTTTGGACCACCTCTTCGAGCGTGCGATGTTGCTTAGCTGCTTTCCCATACGCAGAGGGATTGGCAAGCAACTCAGGCGAAGAAAGTTCCTGCGTCAATTCATCGTAACGGCTAACAATCTGTTCGAGCTTGTCTAACATGAAAACCTCACGATAACGGCGCAGGTACAGGCTCCGCCGACTGCGGTTCCAGTTTTAGCGACTCTTTCAACGCTTCAATTGCCACTTCGAGTTGCTGATCGTCCGGTTCCTGCGTGGTGATGTTTTGCAGCCACACGCCGGGCAGCGTCATTAATTTGAAAAACCAACTGCTCTCTTTCTTTGCGGACAGACGAATGATCTCGTAAGAGATGCCCGCAACCACAGGCATCAGCGCGAGACGGATCAAAAAGTTCAGCAGCAACGAATCAAACTTGATTACGGAGAACAGAATGATCGCCACGAGCATCACGACCATCAGAAAACTCGTTCCGCAACGAGGATGCTGACGCGGTTGCGGCCGCGCGTTCTCGACAGTCAGCGGGAGTCCTGCTTCCCACGTGAACACGGTCTTATGTTCCGCGCCGTGATACTCAAAGACGCGCCTGATGTCCTTCACCAGCGAGAAACTGAAGATCATGATGAGGAAGAACGTCATGCGAATCAGGCCATCGATTAAATTAAAAGCGACCGAGGGCCGGACGGGGTGCAAATATGTGCGCACGGCGGACCACGCGCGATCAAACCAGGGGATTGACGACCGCTCGTCGGTTGAACTCGAAGTTTGTGCGGCAGTGCC
>DASZDV010000454.1:0-3160 GCA_035941575.1 Pyrinomonadaceae bacterium | reverse complement strand
AAACCCGATCACAGTATCGCTCGCTGTCGAGGACTATACGTTCCAACCTCTTTTCAACCTCGGCACGCTCATCAACAACAACCGATTCTTCACACTGCCGGCGTCGGGCAGTACGACGATGTATTACATGTGGACCGATCCTGCGGGTGTTGAGGAGTAAAGAACCGTGAAGACTCTGGATAACAAGCACAACGAGAGAGGCACGACCATAGCGGAATTCGCTGTGGTCGCACTGCTCTTCTTCACGCTCGTCTTTGGCATCATCGAGTTCGGCCGCTTGCTATATACGCATAACGCTCTGACGGACGCGACCAGACGTGGCGCGCGGTATGCGGTGCTGCATCATGGCGCCACCGAGAACGACAAACAGGCCGTCAGAAACTACGTGATTTATGGACCACGCGGAACGTTTGATGTCGACGGAAATCCCACTAGCTCGCCGGTGGTCCCCGGCTTAACGAACGAGATGGTTATCGTGGACTTCGACGGAGTGAATAACGCCGGCCAGCTCCTGCCGTTTGGAAGCAACATCGGATCGGCAACGGTAAAAATCCAGGATTACGAGTTTAGTTTGAATATCCCGGTAGTAGGTCGAACTTTGACGCTCCCCGCATATACGACCACGGCAATGGCTGAGTGTGCCGGTGAAATACCGGACCCGATTAACTGACGGACACAGGGCAAAAACAGTAATGAAGCGAAATCTGACATTCATAGTGCTTTGCAAAGACGCGACGGAACTGAAAGAGATCGGCCGCGCGTTAAATAATCATCCAGGAACGAGTGTGCTGGTGATGAGTGACGATCCGGAGCAGGTCTTCACTGAAACCGCACGTCTCAGGCCTTCGGCGGTCATCATCAATCTGGTCCATTTAGGAGAACCCGGTCTCAAAATGGTCCAGCGTCTTTGCACTGAATTCACAAATACGGCGGTGATCTGCGCCTCACGCGATTCATCTCCCGATCTAATTCTCCGCAGCATGCGCGCCGGTGCGCGAGACTACATTCGCTTGCCTATCAATGAGGAAGAACTTGGCACCGTCATCGAACGCACGAACCAATTCGCCAACGAGCACGTGACGGAGGAGCCCTCAAAAAGAGGGCGGGCGATTGCAGTTTTTTCCAGCAAAGGCGGTTGCGGCGTCTCCTTGATCGCCACGAACCTGGCGATGCTTCAGACGACGCCTACCGTACTGTTGGACTTGAATCTTCAGTCAGGCGATCTCGAATTGATGCTTGGTGTCCGGCCGAAGTTTTCGCTGGCTGACATTGTAGAGAACCGCGATCGACTCGACGACGCATTGCTTGCCAGTTATTTGACGCAACGCTCAAAGAACGTTTCGTTGCTTGCGGCGCCGTTGAAAGCGGAAAGCGCTGAAGACATCGAGCCGCGACACATCTACGAAGTGATGGAGCTGCTGCGGCAACGCTTCGACACGCTGATCATCGATACCCCGCACAGTTTTGACGCGGTCACGATCTCGGCGCTCGATCATGCGGATCAAATCCTGATGGTTCTGACGCTCGAGATTCACGCGATTCGCAGCACACGCCGCGCGTTGGAGATCTTCGACCGGCTTGGTTATCCACGCAAGAAGATCCGGCTGGTTGTCAACCGCTGGAGCAAGAACATCGAACTCGATCAAAAACAGGTAGAAGACTTTCTTGGCGAGCGCGTCGTTGGTTACGTCCAGAGTGACTACCGCGCCGCAGTCAATTCGATCAATCTGGGCCAACCATTAATCGAGTCGGCGCCGGCGTCAAAAGTCACAGCGGACCTGCGCACCATCGCTGGGAAACTGTTCGAGGGAAAGATTGAACCGGCCGGCACGCCAGCCGGTGAAAGTAAGCGCTCTTTCAATTCGATTTTTCGGCGCCAGCAAGTCGAAATAGAAGACTTCGGACTGACAGCCGCGTTGGATCGCGCAAATCTGTAATCACTGAGAACACGTCTCATAGGAAAAAAACAAAATGGCATTACGTGAAAGACTAGTAAGAGAAACGGGAACGACGGCTCCGCTGAGCGAAGATGCAATTAGCAATCAGCAGGGCTTTCAGGACATGAAGGCCCGCCTCCACCGGATGCTTATTAACCGGATGGATCTGACGAAGCTAGGTATGCTCGAGCCGGATCAAGTGCACGAGGAAGTTGCGCGGCTCGCGACAAGCCTGCTGGCTCAGGAAGAAACACCGCTCTCAACGATCGAGCGTGAACGTCTCATTCACGAAGTTCGGCACGAACTGTTTGGACTCGGACCACTCGAACAGTTGCTCGCCGACACATCTATTTCCGACATTCTCGTAAATTCACCGTACAACATCTACATCGAGCGCGGCGGAAAGCTTGAACGCACGAATATCGAGTTCAAGGACAACGAGCACTTGATGCGCGTTATCGAACGAATCGTCTCGTCAGTCGGTCGACGCATCGACGAATCATCGCCGATGGTTGACGCCCGCCTGAAAGACGGATCGCGCGTTAATGCGATTATTCCGCCACTCTCGCTGGATGGACCAGTCCTCTCCATTCGCCGTTTCGGCGCCGAACCACTGCGAATGCACAGATTGATCGAAAACCAGGCGCTAACACCGGACATGGCGGCGATGTTTGAGATGTGCGTTCAGGCGCGTCTGAACATCCTGATTTCCGGTGGTACGGGTGCAGGTAAAACGACGCTTCTGAATGCGCTTTCGGCTTTCATTCCGCACGACGAACGCATCGTCACAATCGAAGACTCGGCTGAACTTCAGATGCAGCAGCCGCACGTTGTGCGTCTTGAAACGCGTCCGCCGAACATTGAAGGAAAAGGCGAAGTCAATCAGCGCGATCTGGTTCGAAACGCATTGCGTATGCGTCCGGATCGCATCGTCATCGGTGAAGTCCGTGGCGGCGAAGCGATCGACATGCTTCAGGCCATGAACACCGGTCACGATGGTTCGCTGACGACGATTCACGCCAACACTTCGCGCGACGCGCTAGCTCGACTCGAGACAATGATCCAGATGACTGGCATGCGACTTTCGGATCGCGCCATGCGCCAGCAGATCGCCTCAGCGATTAACGTGGTGATCCAGGTAGCGCGTCTCAGCGACGGTACGCGGCGCATTACTTCAATCTCTGAAATCACAGGCATGGAAGGCGAGACGATCACGATGCAGG
>DASZDV010000453.1:0-4391 GCA_035941575.1 Pyrinomonadaceae bacterium | reverse complement strand
GTGTTCGCCGACCTCGAAAATCTGCGCGATGTTTGGATGGCTGAGTGCGGCCGCTGCCTTGGCCTCGCGGATGAACCGCTCCATGCGATCACGCTTTGAAGCGACGTCGGCGGGCAGGATCTTCAGTGCGACTTTGCGATCGAGTTTGGTGTCCTGGGCCAGGTACACCTCACCCATACCGCCTTCACCGAGTTTGGAAAGGATTTGATAGTGCGACAGATGTGTGTTTGGGGGAATTCCGTGCACTTAGTTAAAGGTTCTGAGCGCGCAGCATCATATCGCGACGGAGCGCCGACAAGCCAGCGGTTTGACAGTTCGCAACTACCTATCTCTTAAGCGAATTTGCCACGCGCGTCGCTCATCCCGTAATCTTAAGACTCCACGGAGCAAACATGAGTACAGCTAAGGAACATATCGCTGAAATCATTGAGCGTCAGCCAGATGACAGTTCTTACGACGATATCGTCCGTGAGTTGGCTTTTGATCTAATGGTGCAACGCGGCCTCAAAGACTCAGACGAGCGGCGAACGATCTCTAACGAGGAAATGGAACGTCGAATAAGGACTTGGCAGAAATAAACTGGACCCGCGAGTCCGAGATCTGGCTTCAAGACATCTATAACTACATTGCTGCTGACAATCCTCACCAAGAGTCTCACATTGCGGCTTTGCCGCTCGATGTGAGGCGAGGCTGTGCCTCGCCGGCGCGACCGGGTTAAGGCCGGGCTACGCCCCTCGTTCGGGCTCCGCCCCCAAGTTCTTGGGCCAAAGGCCATATGAGGGGCACAGCCCGATTTTTTCTCCAACGAACGGCGAGGCAAAGCCTCGCCTCACATCAAACGGCGAAGCCGCGGGGACGCAAAGCCTCGGCGTTTTCCATGGCGCTTTGGAGATCGACCGATACTTCCTGTAGCCGCCGGAATTTGCCACGCGCGTCGCTCATCCCGTAATCTTACGCCCCACAAAAGGATAGAGGAGCAACATGATCCATCACGCGACGTCGGTCGCGGGCTTCATAGTCTTCGCAGGCATTGCCTGGGTGCTTTCCACCAACCGCAGGAAGATTGCCTGGAAAACAATTGCCTGGGGAGTTGGCTTGCAACTTCTCATTGGTCTAATCGTTTTTCGCCTACCCGGTTCGCACCGAGTCTTTTTCTGGCTCAACGATGCAGTGCTCGTGCTGCTTAACGCGTCGAAGAGTGGTTCGACTTTCCTGTTTGGACCACTGGCAGCAAGTCCCGGCGAGTCTGGATCCGTCGGCTTCATTCTCGTGTTTCAAGTTCTGCCTGTCGTGATCTTCTTCGCCGCATTCACGTCCGTGCTCTATCACCTTCGCGTGCTTCAGGTCGTCGTGCGGCTCTTCGCGAAACTCTTTCATCGAACGATGCGAATTAGTGGCGCAGAATCACTTTGTGGCGCGGCGAACATCTTTGTGGGAATGGAGTCGGCCCTCGTGGTCCGTCCTTATCTTGAAAAGATGACGCGATCGGAGTTGTTGGTCGTGCTGGCTACCGGCATGGCTACAGTCGCGTCGAGCACACTCGGAATCTACGTTGCGTTTTTGGCAGGCGTGTTTCCACAGATAGCCGGACACTTGCTCTCCGCGTCAATCCTCGCGATTCCCGCTTCCGTTGTGGTAGCAAAACTGCTCGTTCCGGAAACCGAAACGCCCGAGACACTCGAAGGCGTTCCTCCCGAAGATAAGTCGACGCGATCCAAGAACCTCATCAGCGCAATCATCGAAGGAGCAATGGACGGGCTGAAACTCGCCGCGGGCATCTCAGCTTTATTGATCGCCATTCTTGGTTTGGTTGCACTTGTTGACAAGATACTCGGCGCCGTCAGTTCGTGGTTCGGAATGGCAGAGCCGCTCTCGTTTGTGCGAATCCTGAGCTGGGTGTTCTACCCGTTCGCGTTTCTGCTCGGAATCTCAACGACAGATGTTCCAACGGCTGCTCATTTGTTGGGAGAACGAGTGATTCTCACCGAAGTCTTCTCGTATAACCATCTCGCGCAGTTAATCTCGAGTGGACAAATTACCGATCCGCGAACAGTGTTGATTCTGAGTTACGCACTCTGTGGTTTCGCACATGTCGCCGCACTGGCAATCTTTGTTGGCGGCACTGCGGTGCTTGCTCCGTCGCGGCGCGATGATCTTGCAAGTCTCGGCTTACGAGCGTTGCTCGCTGCGACTCTCGCGACGTTAATGACAGGATGCGTCGCAGGGATATTCAGCAGCGGCGAATCAGTTTCGCTTTTGAGACCGAGTTGAATCACCAACCGGCGCAGTGAACGTTACGGCGAGATGCGTACGTTGGAAAAATGCGCGACCGTTCCCGGTCCGATCCATAACGCAACTGCTCCTTTGCTTTGTCCCTGCTTCAAGTCGTTGACGAGGAGCGTCGGTTGTGCGACGCCATTCACGTACAGTCGCGCCTTTTCACCACGCACTTCAATCTTAACTTTGGTCCATTCTCCTGCGACGAGATCAACGTACGTCTCGTATTTCTCCGGAGTGTCCTTTCGCAACTGATGCCACGGAAAGCCCGGCACCGAGATGTACTGAACTGAATGATTTCGTCGTATCTGGTCTTCCGCGCGTCCATTCGTCGGCCGCAGGTAAATACATTCGAAACGAGACTGGTCTGCCGCAACTCGAAAGGCCATGCCCACGAAACCGCGTGCACCTTCGCCTGCTCCCGGCGCGGGCTCGCCCGCAAGATCGACTTCGATGATTCCATCCTTGAAGTCAGTCGCGCTCAGGACCACGAGCCGGCCCTCGTCGCCTAAACTCGCCGGCGCTGCGTCGCTTACGCGTAACGCCTTGCGGCCTTTGAAGGTGACTGTTTCAATCTTCACATTCGCAGGCTTCAACTGTTCCGGAGAGTCCAACGAAATCGCCTGGGCCTGAACTCCGAGTGACGCCACCAACGTCACCAGTATGATCAACGTCGCACGCCTCATAGCCTCGACCTCTTGAACTGGGTTTTTGACGATCACGGTGTTATACGTTTGCGTACGGACATAGGGTTCAGACTGAAGGTGTTCAAAAAAGAGTAGTGAGGTTGCGAAAAAGCAAACATGTCAGCACCAGAACTCAATCACGCTACAAACGTTAGAACCACGGCGTTGCCGTCTCAGCAGCCAATGCCTGTGCTCGGCATGGGAACGTGGAGAATGGGTGAAGATCGTTCGAAACGACGCGCGGAAATCGCGGCACTTCGTCTCGGTTTGGACCTCGGCATGAACCTGATCGATACAGCCGAGATGTACGGCGAAGGCGGTGCTGAAGAGGTTGTCGGCGAGGCAATCAAAGATCGCAACCGCAACGATGTTTTCATAGTCTCGAAAGTCTATCCGCACAATGCGACGCGTCGAGGAGCAGTAGAGGCGTGTGCGCGAAGTCTTCGCCGGCTCAAAACTGATTACCTCGATCTTTACCTGTTGCACTGGCGCGGTGATGTTCCTCTTATTGAAACTCTCCAGGCGTTTCAACAACTGAAAGACACGGGACAAATCCGCGACTACGGCGTAAGCAATTTTGATGTGAACGACATGTCAGAAGCGCACGGTTTGCCTAATGGCGAAGACATCGCAACGAACCAGGTGCTCTACAACGTTGCGCATCGTGGAATTGAATGGGATCTACTGAGCTGGTGTCGCTCGCGTGGCATTCCGGTCATGGCGTACTCTCCGTTGGGGAATGATTCGGCAGAACGGCGGCGTATTCTAAGCGAACGCAAAATCAAAGTGATTGCCGCACGCCACGGCGTCACGTCCGGACAGATCGCATTGGCATGGTTGCTGCGCGATCCCGATGTAGTCGTAATTCCGAAAGCCAGTCGAGCAGAACACGTTCGAGACAATCGTGCGGCACTCGACGTGAAACTGACGGCCCAGGATCTCAAGGAGTTGGACGAGGCGTTTCCGCCGCCCGATCGAAAGATCCCACTCGAGATGGTCTAAGTGAGTGGATTGCTTCCGCACGCATGACCAGAACAACAAAACTGTTGGTTGCCGGCGTTGCGGTTGCTCTATTCATAACCGCGTGGCTCGTTCTGGCGCGAAACTGTCCGAGCGCCGGTATTGCTTTTACCCACAGAGATCGACAACTTCATCGCCTCAAGAACAGGACTGCATTTCCCCAGGCCGCTGACTTCGACGCGCGAGTCACACTCGATGCGTTACTTCAACCGGGTGACGACACCAATCGCTGGTCCACGGATCATGCGGCGAGAGTTCAGGGGCAGGTGATCGACGTCGCATATGCACGTCCGGAAGCGACGAACTGTTACAGTCCTTGTCGCCGCGACATTCACATTTTGATTGCGAAACGCGATGGCGTTGCGAAGAACGAGCACGTCGTGCTTGAAGTTACTCCGAACTTACTAG
>DASZDV010000452.1:0-12554 GCA_035941575.1 Pyrinomonadaceae bacterium | reverse complement strand
GACGAAACGAAGAGGCAGGCGCGTGCGAATCGAAGCGCCGCAACGCGGCGAGAAGCGCGACATGATCGATCTGGTCGAGAAGAACGCGAAGCTTGCGTTTGAGCAGCGTTTCCGCGTGTTGAAGCCAGACATGAAACGCGTACTCGAAGAGTTGCAGGAGACACTCGAACTACCGCACTTTCCCGCGCGCATCGAGTCTTTCGACATCTCGCACATTCAAGGCGCAGAAAACGTTGCGGGCATGGTTGTCTGCGATAACGGCAAGATGAACCGCGCGGAGTATCGCAAGTTCAGAATCAGAAGTGTTGAAGGTGTGAATGATGTCGCGTCAATGCGCGAAGTGGTGACCAGGCGTTATCGCCGTCTGCTGGAAGAAGGTAAACCGCTTCCGGATTTGATTATGATCGACGGCGGCAAAGGACAACTCAACGGCGCGGCTGAAGCAATGAGTGAACTCGGACTCGAAGCCATTCCGATGGTCGGAATCGTGAAGCCGCCGCAGCGGCATAACGACGTCGCTTACTTGCTCATGAAGGATCGTGAGGACGAACCGATTTATCTCGATTCGCATTCGCTGATTCTTCGCTTGTTGCAGATGATTCGCGATGAGACGCACCGCTTCGCGGTCACTTACCACCGCAAGCGACGCGAATTGCGCGACTTTACGTCCGAATTAACTGCCATTCCCGGCGTCGGTGACAAACGCAAGGGACGACTTCTTCGTCACTTCGGTTCGATTCAACGGATCTCGCGTGCCGGTGTTTCGGAATTGACGCCCTTTGTCGGACGCAAGACTGCGGAAGAGATTGCGGACCACTTTGAACGTCAACGGCTACTAGCTCAACAAGCTGTTCCCGCGGATACTCCGGATCAAGTTCCCTCACCGCGTACGCCGCTAAACTCGTAAGTCAAATGAAGCTTCAGCGAGCCGTCGAGTATCTCGGCCCGCACATCTTTAGCATGCGCCTTCACGGTCCCGTTGCTGGCCTTCACCGGAATCATAAGTGACACTTGTTTTTCGCTTACAAGCACAAGCGGATTGACACGCTGGTTAATCGCGCCCTGCACGAAGACAGTGACGAAGTTGTTAGCAATCGGATTCACGCCTTCAAGGTTCACGCCTTCCACTTCAACGTTGCCGTAAACGGTTTGCTTCGACTCGTCGAAATACAACTTGATGTTCGTCTGCGCCCAGCCCTTGAACTGGATGCATTGGCCCAACCCGGAATAGCTGCCGGTAAACGCCAGCGGCGCCGAGACGGTCCCATTGCGAAATTGCACGCCCGTCTTGACGCCGCTCCCTTCCGGCAAGAGAGTGAGGCTATTGGCGCAACCCCCTTGAAATGCAGCGGTAGTTAATTCGGCACTCCCCGCACTCTGGCTTAATTGAAAAGTCGGACTTCCTAATCCCGAAAACGTTGTCGCTAATACGGCGTCAACAAAGCCCTGGTCCAGACCAATCACCACCGTTGCCGGCGGGTTCTGCCCGTTCTCCGGCGGCCGAACAGCAACACCCGGGGCGGACCTTGCTGGTCCAATGCCGAGAAAGAACATCGCTGCTCCTGCGCCGAGTAAAGCTCCGAGGACGAGTATGACAACGTATCTCATTTACGACTCCCTTATGGTCTTGGGCTCGCGGCCGGTGAAATCGTCACCGTTGCTGACGGCGAGGGCGCTGGCGGCGGCGCGGTATTCATGTTCGTGAGCAAGGCGCGGAGCACTGCGGCAATCGTGTTTGTAATCGCGTTTACCTGTGCTCTTACCTGCTGTTCAGGAACCTTATTGTATCCGGCAGGAACCTCAAACAGACTTGGATCAACATCGGTCGTGATGTCGCGCATTTCAGCGACGACGGTCGCTCCCCTCACGCCCTGCACATTACCGGTGGCTTCGCTAAAGAGTTCCGCTCGCAACGGCAAACCTGTGTCTTTGTCAACGTAAACGAATGATTCTGTCTTGACTTCGCCCGCGGAAGTGTTGGTCTGCGAGGTTCGCGCGTAACGGTACTTCACGGCCGTACGTCCTGCCATCGGTTCCTCACCGACCAGTTGAATGCCCTGAAGACGATCCAAATAGGACACGAGTTGTCCCGGCGTCATTAACTTATGGAGTTGAAAGCCCGTCGCTTCGGGCGTCAGCTCGGCGTATTGCTTGCGCCCCGGTGCGATTGCATAGTGCACGCCGTTGTGCTCGAGATAAACGAGATCCGATCCGTCGGGTAACTTAAATGAAAGCCGGCGGTCTTGACCGTTCTTAGCGACTTCAGCAGATAGAGTTGGAATGCCGATGGTTTTTTCGCCGCCCTCTGTTTCCGCGCTGAAGACCAAAGTCGCGCGGTACTTGTCAGGTTCGCGGGCCGCGATGGTTGAAGGCGGAGCAGCCGCAACGTTGGCGTTGGCCGCCACATTCGCATTCACATTGGTGTTGACATTCGTGTTGATATTTTCGGCCACTGGACCGCGAGCACAACCACTCGCTGCGAAAGTCGCCACTGACAAAGCCAGGACGAGAAGGACCGGCGGTCTCACGTCGGTAGTTTTCATTTGGACACTCTCCGAAGGCATTCGCGCCGAAGCGCAACGTTGATTAACAGGGGGTTAAGAGGGAAGGCCCTTAGGATAACAGATTCATCTGCTGCATGTAATCTTCGGTTGACTTGGTCCGTATTTTCGAATACAAAGCCGTGCCGAAATGAAAAACATTCTCGTTATCGTCAGCGTCTGCTTCTCACTTTCGCTTTGCAACCTTTCCGAAAGACTACACAAAGGCAGTTCCGGTTCGGGTTCCTCCAGTTCGTCCGGCAGTGACGCAAACGTCGAACACGGGCAGCCGACTGTCCTGCAACAAGCGGCGCTGGCCGGAGGCAAAGAGATCAAATGGGACCGGCAAGGGATGTCGTGGACCGTGCCACCGAACTGGACTGAAGTGACAAACGAGTCGAAGTCGTTTGTGTGGCGCTCGCCCACCGAGGGCGGTGCGACGTTGAACGTTAGCATCTCGCCGATGGACGAAAACTTCCCAGCCGATAGCGCTCTCGAGGCGTCCTACGATCAGGCGAAATCGCGAGCCAAGAACGGTGAAGTGGACGAAGTGAAATGGGTCGAGATTGACGGGCTGAAAGGCGTGCAGTTTCGGGAAGCCAACCCCGAAAAACCTGACGGCTTTCGGCGTTTGCAGTGGGAGGCATTCAGGAAGTATTCGGGGCAGCTGCAAATGATCAACCTCATGCTAGCTACCGATGGAGCGCACTTCGATCGCCATAAAGACGCGATGTACGGCATTCTTTACTCAACCAAGATAACGCACTGATCTAAAAGTGGGGCAAATCGCCCCGCTTTCTAAGTTCTCGCCAAAAGTTATTGTTGACATCCCCATTCATATAGGCTAACTGTCTCGCGAGTTACGAGATAGAAGTTACGTCCTTACGATCCTTCGGAATTTCGGGCTGCGCCCGGATCGCTTTCCCAGAATCAACTCGGATCCCAGGTTCTGAAAAACATTGCGGCTCTTCGTCTCCATTCTTTCTCTCAGAAAACGACGCCCCACGGCTAATGCATAAGAACTGGGTCATGTCTCAGGAATCTTTCGATGCTTTCCTCAAATGGCTTGACTCAGATCGCGAACAGGCCGCTGTCAAGTACGAACAGATCCGGCGCGACCTGATCAAGTTCTTCTCAAGACGTGGCCACTCCGAAGCAGAAGATCTTGCTGACGAGACTATCAACCGCGTCGCCAGCAAGCTGGATGAGATTAAGAACAAGGTTACTGGCGATCGCCGCCTTTACTTCTTCGGCGTCGCCCGAAAAGTGCTACTGGAATACCAGCGGAGAAAGCAACCGCAGAATCCGCCGGCGACGGATACCGATTCCGAACTCGTGGAACTGGAATACCGGTGCCTCGAACAATGCATCAGCAAGCTGAGCAAGGAAAACCGGGAGTTGGTGTTGCAGTATTACGCGGCTGAAGGCAGAGAAAAAATTGAACAAAGAAAACTACTCGCCGAAAGGCTTGGAATTGCGCCTAACGCCTTAAGAATCAGGGCCTACCGCATTCGCGCGGCGTTACAGAAGTGTCTCGACAGGTGTATGGAGCGTTCAGTTCGATGAAATACACGGCACGATTTGGTCATTAAGATTAGAGGCGCGCTTTTGTAGGCTTAGACAAAATAACCAGACAAAACTGATGCCGAATATCAATGAGCAGGAGATGAGACGTTATCTGCTCGGCAGTTTATCGACCGAGCGGCACGCGGAGATCGAACTCCTAATCCATTCTGATGTCGATTTCTCTGATGAACTTCTCGCGATCGAAGAAGAGTTAATCGATGAATATGTGGGTCATCGTTTGCCCGCGGACCAGATACTGCTTTTTGAAACGAGTTTCCTGACTACTTCGGAGCGCCAACAACGTTTGGATTTCGCCCGGGTATTCAAACAATACCGCGATAGCCACTCGCGGGTATTGGAGAGAGAAGAGATTTCAGCTACACAACGCGTTCCCGCGCCAGCCATCAAACCTCCCATGCCGTTCTCTTCTCCGACGTTTGCGACTTTGAACCGGCATTCCACGTTTGCTGTGATCCTGATCGTCTTGGCAGGTCTGATCATCACGGCAGCCGCGTGGCTGTTTTCGATGAGATCGCCGGCTCACGTCGAGATACCGCATAACACGCCACCGGTGGTCGTAACGCTTGCTCCCGGTTCGATGAGGTCGGGCGGCAATATCGAGAGCGTCGATGCGCCGGCCAAAAACGACAACGTTCAACTTGAACTGCAACTCGCCAAGTCTGATTTCAAGAAGTACAAGACACAGTTGTTCCGTGAGAACGAAGCGCTCCAGAGTCAGGAGGAGCTAAAGACAGAGCCAAGAAATGCTCACTACGTAGTTCCGGTAAAAGTAACGGGAGAAATCCTCACACCAGGCGACTACCAGTTGAAACTCAGTGGCGTCGCTGATTCAGGCCAACCCGCATTCATCGACAGTTATTCGTTCCGCGTGATCACGAAGTAACTGGGGCCGGATGCCCACACTTGAAATTTTCTGGAAATGTTTCCCGCTAAATAGTCATAAATATTGAAGCGGGGTTTTGGTGGTTGACCCGAGGCGGGAAGGAACACCCGCACGCTTCGCTTGAATTACCCCACGCACGATGAATCCCTCACCCCCTCCATGCGTAGTTTGCATGCCTCATGGAGACGGCGAGCGACTGAGATCTATTTGACAGTCGCTCGCCATTTTTTTTCGCTCTCTATTGCTTGCGAATGTAGTTGCGATGCACCCACGCGTCCTTCTGATCCCGATCCTGCGTCTCGAAGAAGATGTTCTTGTCGTCTTCACGAGTCACGACGCGCACGCGCGAAGTTACCTCTTTCGACTTGGCGCTGGGCTGTTCTGAATCACTAAGAAACGCATGCACCGTTTCGGCAACCGGCTCAGGCTTCGCTTCCTGATTCAACTCCGCAATTGCCTCAACTGCACTCGCTTTCAACAATTTCGGCCACAGCTTTGCAAACAGTGCATGCGACGCGTAAACATCGGCGCTGTTCACATGACCGTTGATGGCAAACGCGTAGCCGATTACATCCGGCTTGTTGCGAATGATTCCGTTCAACGCGTCGAGGTAAGCGGCGGTTGTCGCTTTCACTTTCGAATCTTCGACGGACAGTTCCAAGCTCGTGGCTGACACTGGTGAGTTGACGCTGCCGCCGACGTTTCGACCTATTTTCTCCTGCGCAGCCGATACTTTCTCCCAAACCACTTGTTGCGAGTTTGCAACTTTCGCGGCGATTTTCAGTTCCTTCGTCGCGACCGCGTTATCAGAACTGCTGAAGTATGTGGCCTGCTCCTCGCCTCTCTTGCTCCAACGTCCTGACTCGACACAGAAAGCGGCTATCGGCATGCGTCCCGATCGTGGCGGAACGATGAAGTCAATCGAGATCATTCGATCCTGATCGCCGCCGCGCACGATGTCACCCGCTTGAACGTAGATGTCCTCATTGGAGAGATTTCTAATGGCGAGTTCGTTAACGTCCTTTGTTTCATAAACCCGCACTTTCTTTTGCGCGAGTGCTTCCTGAAGAGTCAGAAAACTTCTTCCCGCAAGTTGATCTTTTCCGTGGACCAGAAAGATCGAAAGGTTCTTGTGAGTGTAGGGACCGGAAATGCGGTAGTTGGGCGAAGTGGCTTGCTTATCGTCGTGGCGTTTGGTTGAAGAATCTTGCGCTCGGGCGATGAAGAGCCCAATGGGGAGAGCAATTAACAAACAGAAGACCGCGATCGTGACTAGATTTGGCTTCATTGTCGTACTCCTGGACAGCCGGGGGCTGGAAATAGACAGCCGCAAGCCGCGTTAAAGATGTTGGACCGCGGGGAGACCGTGAAGGAACGCTTGTTTGAGAGACTTCTTGCGTCTGAGACGGTGTGCGTTTGGGGTTCGTTGCCCGCCCCTCCGGCGTTGATCGCGCGAATTAAACAGCTAAAGGGGTCAGACCTGAGGGATTTTCAATCAGGGTGCACTGTGGGCGCATCGGCATGTGGCACGAAGCAATTACGGCATCGCGCTTCGTACTTGTCTGCCGCGCCCACAGCTACACGTTCTTCCGATTTGAACGTGCGCTGTGAGTAGTTTGCAGGCTGGCCACACTTCATACAGATCGCGTGCGTCTTCGTGATGTATTCAGCAATCGCCAAGAGCTGCGGCATCGGTTCCCACGGTTTGCCGGTGTAATCCTGATCGAGGCCGGCAATAATGACGCGCACGCCACGTCGCGCCAATTCGTTGGCAACGTTAACCAATTCGTTATCGAAAAACTGACCCTCGTCGATTCCAACAACTTCCGTGTCCGGATCGACTTTCGCCAGGACGTCGGCCGCTGAACGGCCATTTGCGGATTCGTGACGCATCTCGGAATGCGACACGATCTGGTTGTCTGCGAAGCGCGAGTCGATCTCCGGCTTAAACACTTGCACCTTCTGCCGCGCGATCTTTGCACGGCGCAGACGGCGAATTAGTTCTTCCGATTTGCCCGAAAACATCGAGCCGGCGATGACTTCGATCCAGCCTCTGCCGGGTCGTGCCTGCGGCGGCGCTTCGTCGTGGTTATCTTGTGCAACCAGTTCGTCCATTCTCTCCTTTTAAAATCACAATCAACTATAAAGTTTCGAATTATAAAACGGAGCAAAAGCAGCGATCAGCGCCAACTCAAAACTCATCGATCGTGTCACCAGGTCGCGCGAGAGAACTCCCCATGTTCCCTGCTTGCTGCGGATATCAAAACCGTCCGCGAATTCATCGATAACCGCTCCCAGTTCTTTTCGTCCTTGAACTACGCTCTTCACGATCGCCGGAGGCACTGTTATCGACGGCGCTGCACCAAAAGCACTCTTTTGCCCTCCGTCAGTCGCGTAGGCCCATCCGCGCAGAAACGTGTGCCACTCGCCGCCAATCGATATCGAGTGAAAACCTCCTTCAAGCCCAACGTAAATGTCGGCTTCGAGACGGCGACTGTGAAGAGAGTCTCTCACCGCGAGCGCGCGTTCCCGTGCGCCTTCCATCAATTGCCAGTCGGTTAAAGGCATCGCCGGAGCGCTGGTTTCAACACGGCGCGCCACCACGCTCGCGTTTGTCCAATCCGCGTCGATGGTAGCGACCCTGGCAACACTGGCGCGAACCGCCATGATCTTTGCGGCGCGATCGGATCCGAGGGCGATTGTCTTCACTGCACGGAAGCTCTTCTGAGTCGAGTGGCAGAACTGAAAGCCGGGACTTCGACAGAGCCTATAACACAGCGACAAGTCTTCGTCAAAAGTGGTCTAACGAGCCATCCAGACTAACTGGCAACATACCGGAAGTTCGCGGCGGAACACATTTTTGGAGGCGTTCGTCATAGTTAATGAAGCTTCGATGGTGAGCAGGCGTAACCAGGATCTTTGTGACGCACTTTCTATTGACAGGAGTTGAACATGGGAATAGCCTGTCGCACCTCTGGTTGTTTCTCGTTGCCCAGAAAACGCCGATCTTTTTTCCGTAAGTTACTAAAGCTCTCTAGCGTCCAGGGAAGAACCAATCGACGAAGCTTCACCGTCTTCCCCTGTTATCAAACCCTAACTCCTAAGGAGAACAGCCATGACAAAAAAGAGAGAATGGACGCTGATGTTTTATTTGGCGAGCGACAATCCATTAGCCCCCGGGGTCATTTCACAACTCAAGGCGATCAAGGCAGCCGGATTTCACAAAGACGCAAACGTGATCGTCCGGTTTGATCCATATACCGTGGACACGCCGACGCACGTCTTTGACGTCAACATCGTGCAAAAGGCGCTCAGTGGCCCACGCGAGGAACACAACATTGGTTTCAATTCCGAAAGCCCGTGGGTTTACAACCTTCTCGAAGATAAGCTTTGGGGCCAAGAAAAAGATCGCTCCGGCGAGAACTTCATTCGCGACCGCCTTAAGGATAAGTACAAAGACAAAGACTACGATCCCGCTGACAGCTCAGAATTACAAACCAATTCTCGTAGCGAGCCGTGTCCGAAAGAGTCGCTGGGAGATTTCCTGAATTTTTGCGCAACGTGGTATCCAGCAGATCACTACATGCTCTTCATCCTGGGGCACGGGGTGGTAGTCGGTACGCAGCAGATTTTCCTGTACGACGAACACGCACAGGAACACTCGCTCGAGCTGGAGGATCTCCGGAGCGTGCTCAAGACCTTCAACGGGCGCAGCGGCGGCCCTCTCGAATTAGTGAGCTTCCACAGTTGTTCGGTCAGTTCGCTGGAGGTCGCGTACGAGCTGAAAGACTGCGCGAACTATATGCTCGCATCCCAGGGAGCTGCGTTCGTCGGTAGTTGGCCCTATCGGCCGATCCTGATGCGCATCTTCAATAACATAGAAAAGAACGCGACCGCCGCAGAGATCCAGTCCATGTTTGAAAGGATCTTCGACTACTGCGTGTACAACAGTACCGATTTCTTACTGGCGGGTTACCCATTTCAGGTGTGCCTGTGCGACCTGAAAAAAATCAGTGAGACACGTGTAGCTATTCAGCAGTTGTCGGAGACCCTGAGCAACAGCCTGAAGTTTCCGGAGCTTGCGGATTCGATTCTTCTGGCGCACCTGAAGTCCCAAAGCTTTCATCAGGAGACGTACACAGACATTGCCGATTTCTGTCGTTGTCTTTATGTTCGAACAACACCGCCCGCGGACGAGAATGCTGAAGCTGTTCGCAAAGCTTGTATAGATGTTTTTGGAGCGGTTAAGAAAAGTGTGGTTCGTGCCGCTTTTGCCGGGCCCGAGTATCAATACTCGAAAGGACTGTCGATCTATTTCCCGTGGTCACAGCCACTGGAAGAGGTTTGGACGAAATACAAGGATTACGAATTCAATAATTCGCGAGACGGGCTCTCCTGGGCGAAGTTTCTCGAAACTTACTTCATCACGACAATGCGCGATTCGATTGCAAAGGAGAGGGAGAATTTCATCCCGGCGCTTGGAGAAGAAGCGGTCAAGCCCTTCTCCAGCGAGGCTGAGCGGCTTGACGCCGAACTACGTCAGGACCAGGTGACATGGATCTACATGCAGGCCCCACTACAACTCAATCAAGCGCTTCCGGGTAGTTTGAAGTCGGACAAAGGCGACCCGACGGGCGACGAATGCTCGTGTCCGTCCATCAAGAATTATCCACGAGACCTACGCTCTCGCAAAAGACGCCAGGAAGAAGGTATACCGCGAGATAAAGACGAACGGGAACGTGGTGTACCGGCGAGCAATGTGTTCTTCGGTACGTCACAGAGTGAGACTTGAAGATCATGGTGAGATTGCCGAGTAAAGCCGGCAAACGAAAGTTACAGGTCTTTAGCGGTGTGTTCTACATCTCCCTTGCCTGCATGGTGTGCGCTCCCCTCACGAGCGCACACCTCGTAGCGCAAAACCAACAAACTTCAGAGCAAGCTCAGCAACTCCTTGCCACCAGCCAGGAGCAGAACCAGACAGATCATCTTCTTGCCCTTCAGACTGCCGAGCAGGCACTGGCAATCTTCCAAGCCCTGGGTGATCAAGACGGGGCAGCGCAAACGCGCATGAGCATCGCCGAATATCACGTGGCTATGGGTAATCTGGCCGAGGGCAAAAAAGTATTTGAAACAGCACTAGCGTACTGGCGACAACAGAAGCACACCCGAAATGAGGCAGCCACACTGATCGAGTTGAGCATGATCGAACAGCGAAAAAGCGATTGGACCAACGCTCTCGCCTATCTCTCACAAGCCCAGCCGCTCCTGAACGAGCAGACCGATGCCGATCTACTCGGCACCGTCGCGAATAGCTTCGGCTTTTTCTACATGGAGAATGGCTGGCCCGATCTCGGACTCAAAGAATTCGAACGCGCCCGTGAGTATTCTCGGCGGGTGGATCCAGATGGTCGCCCTGTCTATCGGATGACCTTATGGATCGGTTTTACCCATCTGCTGCGACATGATTACGAAGCGGCTGCAACTAACATCAACGACGCGCTTGCCCATTTGACTCATCCTCTCGACAAGGCTCAGTGTCACGAGTTCCTCGGCCGGCTTCATATCGCGTTGAGCCAATACAACCTCGCTTTAGATAACCTGCAAACAGCATTATCGAGCTATGAAGCTGCACACAATGTCGCGGAAGTCGGTCGCGTAAACGCGATGATCGGCCAGGTGCAGGAACAGCAAGGCGCGCTGGCGCAGGCTCGCAAACGTTACTTCAGCGCCGCCGAAACGTTTCAGCGGGTGCAGGACAAATTCAATGAATCGGCCGTTAACTTCGCTCTCGGCAAACTCGAAATGAAGGCCGGCAACTTCGATCAGGCTGAGACATATCTCAAACGTTCCGTCGAAACTACTGAAGCACTGCGCCCGGCGATTGGCCGGGATGTAACAATTGCCTACTCCGCGACTGTCTACGATCGTTACCAGGCTTACATTGAGTGTTTGGTTCGTAAAGCCAAATCGCAGTCGTCAACGGCACTGATCAATCAGGCACTTCAAGTCAGCGAACTCGCGCGTGCCCGTTCGTTGGCGGAATTACTGCGCGACACGCCAGGCAATCTGGTCACGCGCACAAATCCCAGACTGGCCCAACGTGAACGAGTTCTACGTCAGGCCGTCGGAGCAAGAATGGATGATCGCACGGACTTGCTGGTCCAAAGCCTGAAAGCTGAAGCGCAACAGAAAGACTCCAAACAATTCAAACCGCAACTCGAACGAGTTGAAACGGAACTCAGCGGCTTGCAACGTGAGCACGCAAAGGTCGTTGAACAGCTTCGCAAGACAGATCCCTTCTTCGACCAGTTAACTCAGCCCACTGCTTACGACGCCGCGCAGATTCAAAGCGAGGTGATCGACGACGATCAGACAGTATTGCTGGAGTTCATGCTCGGCAAACAGTCGAGTTACGCCTGGGTTGTCAGAAAAAAAGAGATCAAGTTTTACGAACTGCCGGACGAAGCTTCAATCAACGCGGCCGCGCAGAAGGTTTACACATTGCTTTCCAACAAGCCTGGCAGTGACACTGATCAGCGCCTCAACGAAGCCACCGAACAGTTGGCCCAGATGGTCTTGCGTCCAATGGCGGAACAGTTGGACGCGAAGCGATTGATCATTGTCGCTGACGGCGCGCTTCATTTCGTTCCGTTTCAGTTGTTGCCGTCACCTTCAGACCGCCACGAACCCCTGATCGCCAATTACGAGATCGTCAATGCGCCGTCGGCGTCGATTCTGGGTCACTTACGTAAACATAAACAGCACCGCCGTCCTGGGGCGAAACTTCTGGCTGCGTTTGGGGATCCAGTGTTTGCGGCAAACTACGCCGAGCACAAAGCCGCAGCGACGGGCGAATCAGTGGCGATGTTGGCTGGGGCACAACCAATCCAAAACGCTGGCTGGCCGCAAGCATGGCGTGATATCGAATTCGTGGGCGACAAACTCGATCCTGCAAACATCCAGCCGCTGGAGTTCAGCAAGTTTGAATTGCAGAAGCTGAGCGATCTCGGCGGCGCTACATCGTTTGTGTACCGAGGTTTTGCGGCTTCGCGCGAAATGCTCACCCACCTCGACTTGTCTCAGTTTTCAGTACTGCATTTCGCCACGCATGGACTGTTTGATCCGAAGCGTCCGGAAAGCTCGGGGCTCCTCCTTTCCATGCTCGATTCTGCCGGACGTCCTCAGAATGGATTCATCACTATGGCGGACGTTTACTCGCTCAATGCGCCGGTTGATCTCGTCGTGTTGAGTGCATGCCGTACTGGACTCGGTAAAGACGTACGTGGCGAAGGTTTGATCGGATTGACCAGCGGCTTCATGCATGCCGGCGCATCCAGTGTAGCTGCGAGTTTGTGGAAGGTTGACGATCAAGCGACGTCTGAGTTGATGGAACACTTCTACAGCAACATGCTCGAGAACAACATGCGCCCGGCAGACGCACTAAGAGCAGCTCAAAACACGCTTCGCGCCGACGCGCGTTGGCGGTCGCCTCATTATTGGGCTGCTTTTACCTTGCAGGGTGAGTACGAACAGACCATAAGAAT
>DASZDV010000451.1:0-3639 GCA_035941575.1 Pyrinomonadaceae bacterium | reverse complement strand
CGTTCGCCGTCCTTCTCGGTCAAACGCGTGTCAGCCAACATCGCCGCGTTACGTCTCGCGTCATGATCCGGCATTGGAACTTCAACGACTGCGACTTTCGGATTTGAAATCAGTTTCGGCGCAAGTTCGGTCAGGTTTTCCGAGATCAACAGCACGACGTTGTCGCCACGCTCGATCTCCGGCAGCGATGACCAGCGATGCAGCGTCACAATCGCAGCCCGATCAGATTCACTCTGGAAATTTGGATCGCCGGCAGGAGCAATCGCTTCGGCGTACTCCATGATCACGGCCGTCTTCGTAGAACCAATCAACAATCGTTCGAAAGCCGCAAAGATCCGGCTCTTATCGGTGGCCAACAGCAGATCGTTGACCGCAGTCGCGTCGTCAGAATGTTTGCTAAACCGCGTGCCGGTGGCGACGTTGTAAACGGCGATCGTGTCCTTCGAATCCTTGAGCAACACGTCGGTCAGAAACTCAGTAAGGCCCATCATCTTTCTGTTGCAGAGCACAACGTCGTACACGTTGCCGTGCAGCACAAACATCGACGCTTCGCCACGCAGGTAACGGCGGCGCAGGTCCTCGGCCCAGATGGGAAGCGTGCGCGACTCACTCATAGTTAAATTCCCTCAGGCCTGCCGGATTCAACATGCGTTCCGTATCAGCCGCAGTTTGCTTGATCGACTCGACACCATCGAGCAGCTCGTCCAATTGTCCGGTCAACTCCTGCGGCGACTGCATCGTGACGATTTGATCCGCGATTAACTGAAACGAGTTTTCAATCAGATCCAGTTGACCGCGCGCGAGCGTCAGGTACTGATTGATTTCTTTCATCTTGTCGAACCGTTTGGTGATCACGGCAAGGTTCTTCGCTGCGATGTCACTTCGCGAATCATGTATGCTCTGATCATTGACCATCGCTTCCCAACGCCGCCGATCTCTTTCCAGTTCGCTCAAGTTGATCGAATCCAGATACGCCTCATAACGGCTGCACGTGTTGGCCATGTCGATGAACGCTTCCACGAGGCGATTCGTCTTGGTCAACTCAGAACGCAACAGCTCACCGGTAAACGAAGGATTCTGTGAAGCCAGCGAGTTGATCTCCTCCTGACGTGCGAGCAGCGATACCACTCGTTCGCGATCATTCTCGTCGAGACTGTGAAGTTGTTGCGCAAGAGCTTCCTGTGCTTGTTTTTGTTCCCGCGCTTCGAAGTCCGGGTCCCACAGCCACTCCTGAAGTTTTTTCGAACCGGGAGCGTTCACAACCCACAACACTTCAAGTCCCACCGTGACAATCGCAAGCAACGGATTCAGCGTAAGTGCTGATGCGACGAGTCCGCCTGCCAGCAAGGAAAGATTGTACGGATTGGCAAATGCAGCCTTGAGATAGGAACGCTTCTCGTGAATCTTCTGCCGGAGAAACGCCTGGCTCGCTGCGAGCGCGTCGTCGCGCAATGGCGTGACGTTGACGGGCACACCGTCCTTGCGCATCGCCGGCTGCGGCGGCCTACTGGAATGCTGCTTTCCGGTTGTCCCCATAGAGATCGTAACAATTACGACTTGGCGGGCGCGTAGATCAAATCGAGGAGCTCTTTTTCCACCGCCCGGAATTCCGTTGCCGATTTTAGCGCAATGTCGCGGACTGGAAACGCGGGCACATCGACCTGGTGGAGAATTCGCGCGGGCCGTTGCGACAGGACGTAGATCGTATCAGCTAGATAGACGGCTTCGGAAACGTCGTGAGTGACAAACAGAATCGTGTTGTTCTCAGCGCGCGAGATCTCGAGCAGCAAACTCTGCATGCCCCATCGCGTTTGTGGATCGAGCGCGCCGAATGGTTCGTCCATGAGCACCACGCGCGGGTTGTTCACGAGTGTGCGCGCTATCGCGACGCGTTGCTTCATGCCGCCGGAAAGATCTTTTGGATAACGACTGGCGAAGTCTGCGAGACCAACTTCCTCAAGAATCTTATCCGAGGTCTTGCGCCGTTCCGATTTCTTGACTCCTTTGAGTTTCAGACCGTACTCAACATTCTCCCGCACGGTGAGCCAGCCAAACGAAGTGTATGCCTGAAAGACCATGCCGCGATCTCGTCCGACATTAGTTACCAACTCGCCGTCAACCAGCACTTCGCCTTTGGTCGGCGGCAATAGACCGGCGACTGCTTTCAATATCGTTGATTTGCCGCAACCCGATGGACCAAGAAAGACAATAATCTCGCCCGAATCAGGTTTGTCGTAAACGTCGAACGAGACATCACGCACGGCTTCGGTGCGATTCCCTTTGCGATCGATGTACGTCACGCTCAGATCACTCACGCGCAGTTTGGGTGGCGCGCCAGATTGATCCGGATGATAGGTCACATGCGGCTTGCGCTCGCCCACATCGACGGCAATAGTTCCCGGTTCACCCGATTGCGGCAATGTTGCTGGAGCATCGTTGTCAGGCATGTCTTCGCAGTCTATGTCGTTTCACGCCAGCGAAACAGAAGGCTGGAAATCAGACGAATAAGAAAGTCAGTCAATAGACCAATGCCGCCAATCACCAACCGGCCGGCAAACGACCATGACGCTTTTTGGTGTGTGCGTGCGAGTTCGACCATGTAGCCCAGCCCGTGTTCTGGATTGACTGCTTCGGCGAGAATCACGTACGTCCAGGCGATCGCGTTCATCACGCGGAAACTGTCGAAGATCTCCGGCAACGCCGCGGGCACCAGGACCGTGGTGATCACCTGTAATTTTGAAGCGCCGAGAGTCAAAGCGGTCTGGACCAATTCTTCCGGCACGAGACGAATTGACGAAACGACTACCGGCAGCAAGTAAACAAACACGCCGAGAAAAAGGAATGCGATCTTCTGTTTCTCGTAAATGCCAAACCACAGAATTAGCAACGGAATGAACGCTGAGATCGGCATGTAGCGCAGGGGCGCCATGATCGGTTCCAAGAAACGGTTGATCGGATCGAAGGCGCCCATAAAAACGCCCAGCGGCAACGCGATCACTGAAGCAAGAAGAAACGCGATTGCAATCCGTCGCGTGGAAACGAGGATTGCCGTTGCCAGGTCGTATTGAATAAAGAGTTGCAGCGTTCCGCGAACGACCTCAGTCGGTGTAGGAAGAAAGTCTGGTTGTACCAACCCGCCGTAAGTCAAACCGCACCACGCGCCCAGAACGAGCGCGGGTGCGACGAAGCCGAGTAAGAACGCGGTGCGCTTAGGTAGCGGCGCACGTATAGAGAAGAGAGAGCTGCCGGCCATTAAATCTGTGTAATCCGTGTGAACTACTGCGTCGCTAGTATCACCTTGATGTCAGTGCGACGATTCTGTTGCCGTCCTGCTTCGGTGGTGTTCTCGGCAACCGGATTGCTAGAGCCGCGGCCGATTGTCTGAAAGCGCGTCGGCGGAATATTCGGAAAGTTTTTAACGATGTAGTTCTTCACTGACAGTGCGCGCCGTTCTGAAAGCGTCAGGTTACCGGACGCGGAGCCGGTGCTGTCAGTATTTCCTTCAATGCGCAGAATGGTGCTGCCGAACGAGGTCATCGTCTCGCCAAGTTTGTCGAGCAGCAGATAAGAACCGGGCATGATCTCGTCAGAGCTAGGCGTGAACTGAATCTGGATCTGTTGATGCAGAATCGGAACGTC
>DASZDV010000450.1:0-4517 GCA_035941575.1 Pyrinomonadaceae bacterium | reverse complement strand
ACAACCTCACGTACGAAGTTCTCATCGCGCCAGATGGAGAAGCGACGACCGACCGGACTTTGGCCCGGCCATTGTTGGCGGGCCATCGTTTCGTTGACGATGACAACTTTAGTGGAATCCAGGTTGTCGTAGTCAGTGAATATGCGTCCCTCCTTTAACGGAATCTCGAGAGCACGAAAATAATCCGGCGTCACAGACAGATACATCGCATTGCTCTGTGCTTCACTAGTCGCTGGACGCCCTTCGAGCAGGACGCCACGCCCGAGGTTGAAGTCATCCGCACCCAACGGCAGACTCAAGGTCGCACCCGCAGCCTGCACACCGGGAACTGTTTTCAACTGCTCCATCAACTGCTTGTAGATCTGCGCGCGCGGTGCACCTCGCTTGTACTTTCCTGGCGGCAAACTCATTCGCACCGTGAGAGCGTTGTTCGGGTTGAAACCGGGATTGATCTCGCGCAAGTGCAGAAAACTCTTGATCAGCAGTCCGGCACCCGCGAGCAAAACAAATGAGAGCGCAATCTCTGAAACTATCAGCATGCTGCCGACGCGATTTCTCCCGCCGCCCGGCGCGCCACTGCGTCCACTCTCTTTCAACGTCTCATTCAAACTTAATCGCGAAGTTTGTAGAGCGGGCACGAGGCCAAACAATAAGCCGGCAACAATCGTCACACCGAAAGTGAAAGCGAAGACCTGCCAATTGATCGACACTTCGTCGAAGCGCGGGCTGTCCGGTGGACTGATCGCGATGAGCAGCTTGATTAACCACACACTCAACACGAGTCCGACGGCGCCACTAATGATCGACAGCAGCACGCTCTCGGTTAACAATTGACGCACAATTCGCAAACGGCTTGCGCCGAGTGCTGTGCGCACTGCGATCTCTCGTTGACGGTATGCGGCGCGTGCGAGTGACAGGTTCGCCACGTTCGCACACGCGATTAGCAATACGAAAGCAACTGCGCCAAACAACATCAACAGCGACGTCCGCAGTTCACCGACCAACCGTTCGCGCAATTCTGTTAATTTAACGCTCCAGCCTCTATTCGTCTCCGGATAGTTTTGCTCGAGTCGTTGACTGATCGTTTCCATCTCCGTCCGCGCCTGCGCGATAGACACGCCGGGTTTCAAACGCGCGACGACGTTAACGTAACGGTTGTCGCGTGGCTCGCCTGTCACGTCGAGCGCGAACGGCACCCACACCTCACACTGGCCTGGAAAGTTGAAACCGGCGGGCATGATGCCGATGATTGTCGCGCTCTGCGAGTTCAACGTGATTTTTCGGTTAACGACGTCGGTAGCGCCGCCGAAACGCCGTTGCCACAACGCATGACTGATGACAATCGCTAGTTCGGCGTCCTTCTGCATGTCTGCGGCTTGTAGGGCGCGGCCGCTAATCGGCGCCGTACGAAATAGCGGAAAGAATTCAGGCGATACTCCAGCGGATTGCACGCGTTCGGGTTCGTCGCCTGATGTGAGAATGATAGGGCCCGTATAAAATCCCGCGATCTGCTCGAACGATTGCGTCTGCTGTTGCCAGTCGACGACGTCGGGAATAGACATGTTGCTTTGGTTAATTCCCATAGGCGGATTGATGCCCTCGAAGAACACGATGCGTTCGGGTTCCGGAAATTGCAGCGGCCGCAGCAACACTGAGTTGACCGTCGTGAACATCGCTGTGGTAGCGCCGATGCCGAGTGCGAGAGTTGACACCGCGATGAGCAGAAAGCCCGGACGCTTCAGAAGAGTGCGGATTGCGTAACGAAGGTCTTTAAGCATTGTGTTACCTCATAGTTCTCTTGTTGCTCTTTCGCTCGATGTCTTCCTCAGAAGTTCCGGCGCGGCTCTGCCGCCTCGAATGTGCGGCAAGGCTTGGCCTTGCCGTTACTCGCTTCTCAGGGCTATCAAGGGATCGACTTTGGTGGCGCGTCGCGACGGCACGTAACACGCGATCAACGCCACGCCAATCAGCAAAAACGACACAACGACAAACGTCAGCGGATCTGTCGCACTGACACCGTAAAGCACACTCGTGATTGCGCGTGTCGCCAGATACGCTCCGATTAGGCCAAGCGCCGCGCCGGTGATCGTGAGTTTCAGTCCATAGCTCAGCACCAGTTTCAGCACGTCAGACAATTGCGCGCCCAGTGCGATACGAATGCCAATCTCGTGTGTGCGTTGGGCAACCGCATACGAGGTGACGCCATATATGCCGATCGCCGAAAGCAGCAACGCCACAAGCCCGAACACACCGAGTACTGTTGCTGCGATTCGCGCCGGAAACAGCGCCAGTCGCATGTGCTCGGTGAGAGTCTTCACGTCGAAGAGCGGCAGATTTGGGTCGAGCGCCTGCACCTCTTTTCGCACGGCGGCGACAAGCGCTTCAGGATTGCCGTTGGTCCGGATCGTCAAAATGCCGCCTGATGAGTAGTCCTGCGACATCGGCGTCCAGAGAAACGGCCGCGGCTCTTCGGCGATGTTGAAATACTTACCGTCGCTCGCCACGGCGACGATGCGCATGAATGGACCACCGGCACTGTGAGTTGAGATCCGTTTGCCCACCGCTTCACTGCTCGAACTCACGTTCGTCATCAGACGACGCACAAACGTTTCGTTTACAATCGCAACCGGTTCACTCTTCGGCTGGTCCTGATCGGTAAACTCACGTCCCTGAATGAGCGGCGTGCGCAGAGTTTCGAAGTAGCGCGGTCCGACGGTCGCGTTCATCGCCAGCGGCACGTTTTCGCCGCGCGCAGCGGGCAGACCTTCTACGTAAATGGTGCGGCTGTTGTAGTTCAGCGTGAGTGGGATGTAGCTCGATACGGTAGCGGACTTTACACCCGGCAACGATTGCACACGCTCAGGCAGTTGCTTGTAAAACTCCTGTCCCCGTTGCTCGTTGTAATCCTGCAACCCGAGATCGAACGACATCGTCAACGCGTTCTGCGGGTCGAAACCGGGATTCATGGTTTGCAGTTGCTGCAAAGTGCGCACGACGAGTCCCGCTGCGATCAGAACGACCAGCGAGATCGCGATCTGCGCGACTACCAGCACGCTGCGTAGACGCGTCCGGCTTGCGCCGCCTTGTGCTGAAGTCTCTCTTAATGCCTGGGAAAGTCCGGGTCGTGTCGCTTGCAGCGCCGGCGCCAAACCAAACACTGCGCCTGCCGCCACCGAGATCAACAACGAGAACAACAACACGCGCCAGTCGATTCCCACATCCATCGCCAACGGAAAGTCGATTGGAGGCTTGAACGCGAGCAACGCGTCGATCATCCAAAACGCCAGCATCACACCCGCAACACCACCGATTATCGAGAGCAACACGCTTTCAGTGAGTAGTTGGCGAATCAGACGCAAGCGATCCGCGCCCATCGCGAGACGAATCGCAATCTCGCGACGTCTGTCAGTCGCACGCGCCAGCATGAGTCCCGCGAGGTTGGTGCACGTCACCAGCAGGACGAGCGCAACCGCCGCCATCAAAACCCACGTGAAATTGACAACGGCGCCGCGTAATTCAGGCAGAATAAAACCGGGCGGCACAACCTTGACTGTTTGGCCTTCGTTCGTGTCGGGATACTCTTTTCCCAGTTGCAGCGCCAGCAGATTCAGAGATGCCTCTGCTTGCCGCGCGCTCACACCCGGTTTGAGCCGGCCGATGCCGAAGAAGTTTCGCGTGTTACGATCATCAAGCCAGTTTGCGCCGGGTTCGACCCAACCCATCATCGACGCTGTCAACCAGATCTCCGGCGTATAGACCAGCTCAGTTCCCTTGAAACCTTGCGGCGCGATACCGACGACTTTGAACTGATGATTGTTCAGCAGGATGTCTTTGCCGACGAGATCGGGATCGCCGCCAAAGCGCCGTTGCCACGCGTCGAAACTCAGAACTGCGACAGGATTCGCCAGCGGAGTCTTGTCCTCTTCAGGAAGAAACGTGCGGCCCTTGAGTGCTTTCACGCCGAGCACGTCGAAGTAATTCCCTGAGACTTCGAAACCCCACACACGCTCGTTGACGCCCTGGCGGCTCAGGCTCAGCGGCACAAAACGGTAGACCAGCAGTCCCGCAAGTGCTTCGTTGCGATCTCGAAAGTCACGATAGTTCGGATATGAAAACGCCGACATCGAATCGTCTTTGCCGCGCAGCGCAACTGAAACGATTTCCTGTGGTCTATCAACCGGCAGCGAACGCAACAGAACGGTGTTGACAAGACTGAAGATCGCCGTGTTCGCGCCAATTCCCAACGCCAGCGTAATAACCGCAACCGCGACAAAGCCCGGCCGCTTCGTCAACCCTCGAATCGCATATCGAATGTCTTTCAACATCACCAAACTCCTCTACTCGTAACGCAACGCCACCAGCGGATCGACTTTCGTGGCGCGTCGCGCGGGCAGGTAGCACGCAAGGAACGCCACAGCCGCCAGCAAAACTGGAATCACAACAAACGTGAGCGCGTCGGTTGCGCTCACACCGTAAAGAAAACTTGCGAGCAGTCGCGTCACCATCCATGCAACTAC
>DASZDV010000449.1:0-3659 GCA_035941575.1 Pyrinomonadaceae bacterium | reverse complement strand
CATTCACTCCGACCTCAGTCAGCGGTGAACGGTAGATATCTTCCGAGTTCTCGCCACCGAAGATCTTCGAAATACGATAGCGGCCCGATTGCTTGTCCAACTCAAATCGCGCACCCGGCAATCCATAACGCGGACGCTGCGGAGCCTGAAAATCACCACCGTCAATGTAAGCGTGCTGGACCGTTAACTCGGCAATCATTTCGCTGATGACGTAATTCAAGTCCGAACGGTGGGCCACGTACTTCAACAGCGGCTTGTATTGTTCGCGCAAAGCAACCCAGTCGTAACCGTGCATGTTTGAAACATAGAACCAGTCGCGATAGCGGCGCCAAACTTCATTGAAGATCTGGCTCCACTCTTCGGACGGCACTCGATCCACGTACAGTCCTGCGGTCGAAACGGCTTTACGCGAACGCTCGCCAATCGGCGTTGCGTCGTAAAGATTGAACCCCGGTCCCTGAGCGACGAGCACTTTCGAACCGTCGTCGGAAAGAACATAACCACGCATGTCGTCAACGAGCGTCGTCTCTTTGCGATCCTTGATCGAGTAAATGCGCAGCGACGCGTTGCGATCGCTTTGACGGCCGTAATAACCGGCGCCGCCAATGACGTAAAGCAGATGTCCGGTCTTCGCCGAGAGCCCGCCGTAGTTATCAGCCCCGACCGGCACACGCGCGACGCGATCAGCTAAACCATCGAAGTCGATAGTCATCGTCGCGGGCGGCTTTGGCGTCGCTTCCGGCTTCGGCGATTCGGCCGGCGCGGCCGCCGCAGGCGAAGGCGTTTCGGCCGGCTTGTCCGCAGGCGATGGAGACTGCGCCGGTTTTGGACCATCGTCAGTCTTGGCAACCGTCACTTCATCGCTCTCAGGGGGAAACGGATGCTTCACGTCCTTGCGCAACGCCAACGCATAAATGTAGGTCGGACGATTCGTCGCGAAGTTGAATTCGATATTTGAAAGCTGGGGCGCAAACTCTCTATCGCTCAGGTAATAGAGATAGTTACCTTGCGGATCCCACGCCGGATTGTAAGAGTTGAACGACTCGTCCGTGACGCGACGAACCTTGCCGTCAGCCGCGCTCCAGATATTCACTCCGGCAAACTGATTTGTGTTTGCCATCGTGAAGGCGAGGAAGTTTCCACGCGGAGACCAAACGTAATCACGAATCTGACCACGCGTGGAATCAGCAATCTCTGTCACCTTTTTATCGGCAAGCGTCAACACGTAGAGCTTTCCGTCTTTGTCGCTGAAAGCGATTCGCTTGCCGTCTGGCGCCCACTCCGGCGCGTAACGCATCGCCGTGCCACCACGCGTCAGTTGTTCAGCCGGTTTTGCACCATCCTGCGCAATCACGTAGAGCTCTTCTTCGCCGCTCATGTCGGAGATGAAAGCGATCTGCGAGCCGTCGGGAGACCAGTTGGCCCACTTGTCATGAGCACCGGAAGAATGAGTCAGATTTCGCGTTGGGCCTTTCTCGATTGGAGCAGTGAAGACGTCGCCACGCGCGACAAAGATTGCGCGTTCACCTTTTGGACTCAATCCAACAGACTCGATCAAATTTCCCGCCGCTACGCGGCTCGGACGGCGAGCGTTGCCCTCGTCCGGAACGTTGATCGAGATGGGCGTACTCTTTCGCGTGCGCGCGTCGAGTACCTGCAATTCGCCATTCAACTCGTAAACGATCTGGTTTTCGTTGTCAGAGCTGGGCCAACGCACGTCCCATGGCTGGTTGTTCGTAACTTTCGCAGTTTTCCCGTTGCCAACGTTGTACGTATATAGATTGAAATGCCCGTCGCGGCCCGAGTTGAAGAAGATGGTGTCGCCAATCCACATTGCATCGCGCGTGGGTCGCGGACCCTCAGTGATGCGTTTCGCGGAGTTCGCTTTCAGGTCGAAGATGTAGAGTTGGTTCGCCTGCCCGCCGCCGTAACGTTTTTCCGAACGGAAGTCGCGCGACTGCGGTGAGTAAACGATCTCCGTACCGCTTGGCGAAAAATCGCCTGAGCCTGCGGTCGGCATCGGCAACGCTTCGGCCGGTCCGCCGTCAACTGAGACTGAGAAAAGCCGCGCGATCGGCAACGACCATGAGTCTCGAAGAGAGCGGAAAAAGATCCGTTTGCCGTCCTTGCTCCAGCCAAAAATCTGGTTGTCCCAACCCCAGCGTGGCGCAAGTGGTCCCTTGGCGGGATAAAACGTGAGCTGGCGTGGTTCACCGCCCGAAGTCGGCACTACGTAGACTTGTTCGTCACCATCGTACTGGCCGGTGAAAGCGATCCACTGACCGTCGGGTGAGAATTTGCCAAATAGTTCTACACCGGGATGCGAAGTCAGGCGAATCGCATTACCGCCGGACGACGGCGCGGTCCAAAGGTCGCCGGCGTAGGTAAACACCACGCGGTCGCCGCGAATGTCGGGAAAGCGCAGCAGTTTCGTCTGCGCGTAAGCGCCTGTTGCCAGAGCGAGTAGAGTGAGAGCCAGGGCAGCAATACGGATAAACAAGAGAACCTCCTCAAAACTGGGCGAATTTACTTCCGATTTTTGAACGCGTCATTCAGTTCAGTGTGTCTATTACTTAACACCACAGGGCGGCCATCTATAAATAAATATCGGATGTGCGTACGAATTTCCAGCAAATCTCCGTCGGTCACAACCAGGTTCGCCATCTTGCCCGCCTCGATTGAACCGAGCCGATCCGCCACCTTCATAATCTGCGCCGGGTAAAGCGTGACCGCCTTCAACGCGTCGGCCCTCGACAGACCGTAGGCGGCGGCCATTCCCGCGTACTGCGGCAGATTTCGCACTTCCGGGCCACTGTCGCCGGTCGAGATCGCGAAAAGCACACCCGCTTGTTGAAGCTTGCTCGCGGTTTCGTAGAGCGAGTCGTACGGATCGTCCTCACGATTAGGCAGCGAGAAGATGCCAGTGAGAATCACCGGAACATTCTTCTCCTTCAACAGACTCGCGACTTTTGCAGCATCGTCGCCACCGAGAATGATGGCCTTCAATTTCATCTCTTCGGCAAATTTGATTGCGCCGCGAATCTCCGCCTCGCGGTCCGCGCGAAACATCACAGGCTGTTCGCCGCGAACGTAAGGAACCATCGCTTCGAGCACTACGTTGTGATCCGGACGCGGCAGCGATCGGTCTTTCGCGTAAGCGTCCTGGGCACGCCCGTACGCTTCAGCATCGCGCAACATCTTTCGAATCTGTTCGAGTTGACGTGCATTTGCCTCGAGTGTTTCCGACAAGTTTGCTTGTTGCTGCTGTTGAAAACCAAAACCACCACCACCGCCGCCACCGATGCGTGGATAGTTGATGACGAGCGCTGCGTAAGGAACAACGGCCATCTCTCTCGGCGCAGTGCCGAGCAAGTTGATCAGTGCCGCCTGACCGGAAATTAATCCGCCGGTCGGCGAAGTTACAGTGTTCGTCACACCTTCGACGCGCGTCACGGCGATGTGCGCGCTGTGTGGATTCACCGCAATGATTGCTTTCGCGTTCGGATTGAAGTCGCCAACTTCAGAAAGATCGACGGTGCCATTCGCGCCCTGCGGCACTTCCACGAGGCCCATGTTTGTGCCGGCGTCGATCATTCCGGGATAAACCGACAAGCCGCGTCCTTCGATCACCTGTGCGCCTGAAGGCACGTTTACTGTCG
>DASZDV010000448.1:0-14222 GCA_035941575.1 Pyrinomonadaceae bacterium | reverse complement strand
AACTGCGTTCCGGTGATTACGACCTGCTCGTGTTCGACGAACTGGTCTACGTGTTGAGCTACAAGATGTTGCCGGTGGAAGAAGTGTTGGCGGAGTTTCGCGAGATTCGCGCGGCGCAACCGGCGTTGCACATCGTGGTGACCGGACGAGACGCGCCGCCGGAACTAATCGAAGCCGCGGACTTAGTTACTGAAATGCGTGAGATAAAGCACCCGTTTACTGCGGGAATTCGCGCGCAGCAAGGAATCGAGTTTTGAAACGCAAAGAGGCACAAGTCTGAATCACGAAGAGGCACAAGAGGACCTCAACCTGGGTAAGTCCAACTGTGCGTTTTGTGCTTCTTTGTGGCTTCTGCTACCCTTCCCGCCATTCTTATGGCCTGGTTCAGCAAGAAGAATAAGCGCATAGAGGCCGTTCCGCCGGAAGAACGCGTGGT
Organism: Pyrinomonadaceae bacterium; assembly: GCA_035941575.1. Taxonomy (GTDB): domain Bacteria; phylum Acidobacteriota; class Blastocatellia; order Pyrinomonadales; family Pyrinomonadaceae; genus PSRF01. Next base: position 13,786 of record DASZDV010000448.1, on the reverse strand, counting down.
GAAGACGGAGAATGTCTTCGTCAAATGCGACGGCTGCGAAGCACACCTTTTCAAAGGCGAACTCGACGACAACTCACAAGTCTGCAAGCACTGCGGCCATCACTTTCGCATCGGCGCACGTGAACGATTGTCACTGCTGTTTGACGAAGCTAAGTACGAAGAACTCGACAGCGAAGTCATCTCGATTGACCCGCTCGAATTCGTCGACAGTAAACCATATTCAGAACGTATTCAGCAGGCGAAAGATTCCACCGGTTTACCTGAGGCCATCATTAACGCGCGCGGCACCATCGGCGATCATCCCGTCGTCGCAGGCGCGATGGACATGTCGTTCATTGGTGGTTCGATGGGTTCGGCTGTCGGTGAGAAAGTTACTCGGCTGATCGAACGCGCAATGCGCGAGCACAGCGCGGTTGTAATCTTTTCAGCTTCCGGCGGCGCGCGCATGCAGGAAGGTACGCTCTCGCTGATGCAGATGGCCAAAATCTCCGCCGCACTCGCCGCTCTCGATGAGGCACGTCTGCCGTTTATTTCAGTGCTGACTGATCCGACCACAGGCGGCGTGACCGCGAGCTTTGCGATGCTTGGCGATGTGATCATCGCCGAGCCGAAGGCGTTGATCGGGTTTGCCGGGCCACGCGTTATCGAACAGACGATTCGACAAAAACTTCCGAAAGACTTTCAACGATCCGAGTTCCTGCTCGACCACGGCATGGTCGACGTAATCGTTGACAGGCGCGAGATACGCAATCAGATCATCACGCTTTTGAACTTCATGATGAACCCTGAGATTCACGGCGAGTCTGACATCGAAAGGGCTAGACGGCGCGCGGCATCAAGAAGTTAATGGATTTTGCGGATGCGGTTCAATATCTCCTCAGCCTCGGTCACGAGACGTTGACGATCAAGCTGGGCCTCAGAAACACCGAACTCCTGCTGGCCGCTCTCGATCATCCCGAACGCGCCTTTCCTTCAGTCCAAATCGCCGGCACCAACGGAAAGGTTCGACCGCCGCAATGCTGGATGCGATCTGTCGCGCTGCCGGAATCCGTACCGGTCTCTACACGTCGCCTCATCTCGTTTCAATAACCGAACGCATCCGTATCGCAGGTGAAGAGATAACGCCGGAAGACTTTGCGCGGCAGGCCAGTGTTGTTCGATCTGTAGCGGCGGATCTGGTCGCAACCGGGAAGATTGAAGCCCTGCCAACTTTCTTCGAACACGTCACGGCCATCGCGCTGCTCGCGTTCCGTGACGAACGCGTGAGCCTCGCGATTCTCGAAACGGGCCTCGGTGGACGTCTTGACGCAACGACGGCAGCAAACGCATCGATCGTCGGCATCACGCCCATCGCAATGGACCACGAAGACTACCTCGGCAACACTCTTATTGAGATCGCCGCCGAGAAAGCCGCGGTCATTCGTTCCGGCGTGACCGCAGTCATAGCGAAACAACGGCCCGAAGCCCTCGCAGTGTTGTTGGATCGCTGCGCCGCCATGGGCCTCCAACCGTCACTCGACCCAGGCACAAATCTTCATAAAAACTTCTCGCTCAACTTACGTGGCGCGCACCAGATCGAAAACGCATCAGTGGCGATCCGTCTCGCCGAAGCGCTGCGCCTTCACGGCTTCTCGATTTCCAGCGAACAAATCCGCCTTGGCCTTGCCAACGTCCAACACGCCGGCCGTCTCGAACTAATCCCTTCCAAACCGGCCTTTCTTCTTGACGGCGCACACAACCCAGCGGGCGCACAAGCGTTACGCGACTACCTCGACGAATTTGGTCGACGTCCGTTGACGCTCGTTTTCGGCGCCATGAGCGACAAGAGACTCGACCAGCTTGCCGAGATTCTTTTTCCAATCGCCGACTGCCTCATCTTGACGACCGTAGACAATCCCCGCTCGGCTTCTGTCGAGACACTGGCGCCACTCGCGCAGCGGTTTGCGCGCCGTGTTGTGATTGAAACCACCTCCAGCGCTGAAGCTGTGCAAACCGCAATCGCGAAAACACCCGCAGGCGGTTTGATCTGCGTGACCGGATCGCTCTATTTAATTGGTGAGACCAGGGCCTCGATTCTGAAATTAGCGAAAGAACTCGTATGAGCACGCCACACAACGAACTGCCAAAAGCAATCAGCAGCCAGAAGGTTTTCGCAGGACGCGTATTCAGCGTCACGGTCGATACCGTCCGCGAAGGCGAACTCACTTATCAACGCGAAGTGGTCCATCATGGCGGCAGCGCCGTGATCGTGCCTGTCTTCGACGACGGCACTGTCGTGCTCGTGCGGCAATACCGTCATCCGGCAGTGCGTTACCTGCTCGAGGTTCCGGCGGGAACTCTCGCAGAGGGCGAGCGGCCGGAACTCGGCGCGGAACGCGAGCTCCAGGAAGAACTCGGCCTAATCGCCGGACGCATGGAGAAGCTCTCGGAGTTTTTCGTCTCCCCTGGATTCTGCGAAGAGAAGATGTGGGTCTACCTCGCGACCGAACTGGTCCAGGGACAACAACGACTCGAGGACGACGAAATTCTTGATGTGGTGCGACTCCCGATCTCGGAAGCACTCGAAATGATTACGAGCGGTGAGATTCAGGACGCCAAAACAATCATCGGCTTAATGCTAGCGGCGCCAAAGGTTGGAAGGCCTTTGTTCGAGATGGATTATCCCGCAGTTTGACCGTCACAAAGTAAAGCTCCTAAACTCGTTGCAGTGATCACTAACGAGCCTTCTACGCACCAGACGCCGCTGCCGACTGAGCCCGCAGGTTTTCCGGAACAGCGCACACCAGAGCCGTTGCAACCGATTTGGCGACCCGAAGCTGATTCGTGGTCAGCGCGCTTGCTCCATTTGCTGATCGGATTTCTCACGTGGTTTGGCAGCGTTCTCTTGCTGGTCTTCGTGCCCGCAATTATCGCCGTGCCGTACCTGATATACAGGTGGAAGACGACAGGCCTCCCTTCCGGCGAAGCACTGCTCGCCGACAAAACTCTCGTTCTAATCTCTGTTCTCGGCATTTTGCCGACGCACGTCTTAACGCTTGGTCTGGTCTGGCTGATCGTCACGCAGGGCGGAAAATATCCGTTCTGGAAAACGATTGGTTTCGAGTGGCCGGAGTCCGGACCAGTGCTCGGTACGCTCGCCTGCGTCGGAATGGCGGTTCTGTTGTTGGCGATTGGGTTCACCGTCACACACTTCTGGGGCGGCGGCAAAACGCAGTTGGACCTGCTGGTCGAGAGTTCACTTGCAGCGCGTTTTGCGACTGCTTTCGTCGCTGTTTTCACGGCGCCTCTGGTGGAGGAACTCGTCTACCGCGGAGTGCTCTATTCCGCAGTCCAACGAGCGCTCGGCAAGATTGTCGCAGTGGGCGTGGTGTCGCTGTTGTTTGCAGGCGTCCACGTCTTTCAGTACAGCAACAACATCGCCGTGATCACAGTCATCACGCTTTTGAGCGTGACGTTGACGCTGGTGCGGGCGTATTCAGGAAAAGTCCTTCCGTCTTTCGTCATTCACTTCGTCTTCAACGGTATCCAGTCGCTGCTCATCGTCCTCGCGCCGTTCGTCGGGTGGGACGCATCGTCATGAGTTGTTATGGCGTATGACGTTGTCGTGGTAGGCGGCGGCATCGGCGGCCTCACGGTCGCTGCGCTGCTTTCGGCACGCGGTGTCAACACCTGTCTGCTTGAACGACAATCGCTTGTCGGTGGTTGTATTGCGCGCGTCGAGTTTTCAGGACATGAGTTTGAACCGGGGATGGGCGTGTACACGTCCTTTGGCGAAGGTGAAATCTACGATCGGGTTTTCGCGGAACTGCCCGTGGAGGTTCCGAAAACCTCGTTGCTCAGTCGTCCTTACGTCGTGCGGCTCGACGATGGCACCAACGTTCAGTTACTCGGCGACGATTTTTCTGACGAGTTGAGCGGCAGGTTTCCTGAGTGCACTGACGCAGCGACCGAGTTCTACAGAAGCTTTGCGCTGGAAGATCTACACGCTACCTCTCAACGGTTTCGATCGTTCATCGACACGCAAGTACGCGCGTTTCTACACAACTCTGTGGATCAGTGTTCACCTGCGGCGATTTCAACGGCCTTGAATCGAGTACGTGGCCCGCTTTACGAAATCGACGGTGGCCCAGCCACACTGGCTACTCGTTTGGCTGAGTCGATCAAACGAAGCGGCGGGACTGTGCGTCTGGACACGCCCGTGCTTCGTCTCGCCTACGACGAAGCAGGGCGTGCTACTGGCGTGGATTTGCTTAGCGGTGAGCAAGTAATCGCGAACAAGGCGATCGTGAGTAACCTGACGATCTGGGACACGTACGGAAAACTCGTCGGTCTGAACCGCACGCCTCCTGAAATCAAAAAACAACTCAACGCGCTGCAAGGCACTGGTGCCTACATCGTCTACGCCACGATTGAAGAACCTGCGCTTGCGCGTCTTCCGAGCGAACGACTCCTTGCGACGTTACAGGCTGCAAACGAGCCCGACGATCTCTTCAGCGAAGTGACATTTGCAACTCACGGCCGAACAGCAACGCTGAAGTCAGTCACCGATGTGGACCACTGGTTTACCTACCATGCAAGCGAGGAAGACTTCGAGGAATCAGATCAAGCGGCCCTGGAACAGTTCTGGACGAAACTGCACGCGGCCCTACCCGAACTGGGCGGCGACATCGAAATCATCGAAACCGCCAACCCGCGTACCTTCTACGAGCAAACCCGCCGCAAGCTCGGCATGGTGATGGGCGTACAAGGTCCTCAAACCCCTCTTGCTGTTCAATCACCCGGTCGTCAATCCGGTTTTCAATCCTACGCGCCGCTCAACTCTCGTCAGATCCAAATCCTTTCCCCTACGGCCGTACTCCCGAACCTCTACGTGGTCGGCGACACCGTCACCCCGTCTCCCAACCTCGAGTCCATCATCGAAACCGCCTCTTCCCTCGCCGACCACGTAAAAACAAAACGCTAGACAAACTCGGATTGTCTACTGTATACATGCAATAGACAATTCCATGTACGTAACTGTAGACGAACGAGACGCGCGGCCGCTGTACCAACAGCTCGTAGACGAAATAAAGACGCTCATTGCTCGCGGCGAACTCACGGAAGGCACGCTGCTCCCGCCCGTACGCCAGGTCGCCTCGGACCTCGGCGTCAACCTCAACACCGTCGCCTTTGCTTACCGAAGACTCCACAAAGAAGGCCTAATCCGCGTCAAACACGGTTCAGGCGCAGTCGTTATCTCTCAAACCCTCAAAGAAAAACCCGACGACCGATTGAAGGCGCAGCTACGAACTGCCCTGACGCAGCTAATCCTTGCCGGGCTAAAACCGGCAGAGATCAAGGCGCTGATCAATGAGGAACTTGAAGAGCTTTCAAAAGAGAATCGCCGGCCGCTCTAACACGAGCTGGACCGGCGAATCGAAGACAGACGAACAGTTCCGGCGCGATTATGGCTGTCCCGGCATTCTCTCCAAATTCTTTCGCGGAGCCGGATTGCCCGTCTCCGGATTCATCATCCGCGGCTCTCTCGTGAAACCGCCGTTGCCTCCATTACCAAAACCACCGGTCGAAGCAGGCGGGCTCGGCCGAACGGTCGGATAGCCACCGCCGGTCGGATACTGCTGACCACCGCTGGAACCGCCACTCGCTGGCGGATTGTTGCCGACGCCAGGGCGCGGATAGTAGCCGGACGGCCCATAATACGGAGCGTAAATCGCCGTCGAATAAGACGAGCCGTACGGCGAGCCCCAGCCAAAGAAATACGGCAGGAAGGTATAGCAGCCGAGCCGCGGATTAAAGAACCACAGCCCCAGGGCGCGCCGATCAAAGAAAGAGTTTGACCAGCCATAGTTGGCGAAGGCCGAGCTCAACATCCGGTCGGTAACCTTGCGATTTGCCTTCGCTACTGTCTCTGCACGTTCTTTGCTCCAGACTTCGACGTCATCCTTCTTTTTCTTCTCTTCGTCGGTCAGCTTGGCGACAGAAACGTTTGTGGCGCTGAAAACGACCTTATTACCGCCCTTAACCTTCGTGTGCGAGTCGCTCAGGATTACGCGGCCTTTGCGAACAATCAGTTCCGTCGCATCCTCAGGAACCACATTAAGGCGATAAAGGCCCTGCCGCACGATTGCGAGGCGCGTGTGCGGCGTGCTGATGCCGATGTTCAGTTCCAGGCCATCCGCGCCGGTCGCTTCGACAATGGCGGTGCCACGTAACAGTCGGACTTCAAGGTTCGCGAGCGTGTTATCCAGCAGTTCAACCTCTGAATTGGCGCCCAGGCGCAGGTAAGAACCTGGATTGAGCAGGATCTCGACGCGGCCGTCCGCAGCCGTGCGCACACGATCACCGGAATTAAGATCGTCGGTGATCATGAGTTGTTGCCAACCCGACTCGCCACGTGAAGTGACGCTGGCGTCACCCGTGATGGCATTAATTCCGCCGGCTTTCGCGGAAATAACAAACTTTTCCCGGTTCTGAGCGATGCTCACAACAGAACAGCAAAAAATGACGGCAATTATAGAGAGCACAGAAAGCGACGGGAGGTTGAAGCATTTTCTCACGGAACGTTCCTCCGATTGAGACTTGAATAGGGGGTGGCTGGCTAATCTCATCAGCATTATAGTCCGACCCGGTACGAATACAAGCTTTTCTGCCCCGGCGAGGCAAAGCCATCACCCCGAAGCCAACTCAGGCGGATGAGCCGAATCCATGTGCGCGCATTAACTGCGTCGCCAACAAAGTCCAAGTGAGTGGCCACCAAGCTACTGGCTTCGGTCGACCAACTTCGCGTAATAACCACGCTTCGTTCGCGCAAACAGGTCCGGCCGGTTCATTAACTGCACGTCAACCGTTCGCCACTTTCCATCCAGCGACTTATTCGTCGGCCGGTAACCGATGCTGTAGACCGTGCTGAGATCGCGCACAACCTGCGCATACACACTGTCCAGATCTTTGAGCTTCGCGGCGTGATACAAAGTCGTGCCGCACATCGACGCGATCTGGCCCAACTGCTCACGCGCCTGCGCGTACGCCGTGCGAGGCACGTGATAACGCTTGACGTTCTCTTCTTCCGTGTCCAGGTAGATCGGAAAGATTATGCTTTCTGACTGCCGGATGTTTTCCATCAGTTTCTCAAACGGCAGTCGCGAACCTGGACCCGGAACATCCGGCAGTGCGTTGTCGATCCCATCCGTCATTACTACTACCGCACTGCGGCCCAATCCATTCCCGTGTCCGAGCAAATGTCTTAACACGAAGTCGAGCGAGTCCCAGAAGTTCGTGCCGCCAATCGCCTCGTCGATGTCGTCGATACTCTTTTTCAACTTGCGGCGATCGAGTGTGAACGTTGAGTAGACGGCGGGTTGATCGGTAAAGCTGACGAGGGCGATTCGATCGACGTCCCGCGCAGCGTCGATAAAACGCTTGGCGGAGTTCCGAATCATCTTGAGTTTCTTGGAATTTGAACCGGAAAGGTCGAGCAGAAGGACGAGATCAAACGGCGCATCAGCAGCGGCAAAAAATGTGATCTGCTGAGGTATTCCGTCCTCGAGAATTACGAAATCTTTTTGCTGGAGCAATGGCGCCGGCACGTTCGGTGAGAAACCGAGCACGCTGACTTTCAAATCAACCAGATCGGAGTCGATACGAATCGTCTCCACTGGATCCTGGCCACAGATATCCGTGGTGAGCACAAAAAGAGTGAGAGTGGCTAAAACAAGGCTTTTGAAAAACCTAGTTCGCATAGTAGCCACGCTTGCCGCGAGGCACGGCGTTCGGGCGGTTAACTGCGATGCGTATTGCTCGCCAGTGCCCGTCGCGGGCGCTGTTCGACGGACGATACGCCAAACTGTAAACAGTTCCCAGGTCAGCAACTACTTGTTCGTAGGCTCCGGCGAGGTCGGTCAAACGTTCGACTTCGTAGAAAACACCGCCGCCGGCGTCAGCCATTTGCTTCATTCGATCGTGTCCCATATCGAATGCTTCCGGCTGAGTATCGAGCGGACTCATCGCCTGATATTCAGTGTTCAGCCATAGTGTATACAAAACACCGTCAAATTCCTGAATGTTGCGCAGCGTTTCCGGGTACGAAAGCTTAGAACCTTGTTGCCCGCTCACGCCCGGAATCGTTCCGTCCAACCCGTCACTCATTAAAACGATCGCCGTGCGACGCGAATTCTTCGATTGCTTCGTCACTTCGCTCACGGCGAAGTTCGTAGCGTCATAGAGTTTGGTATCGCCGCGCGCAGTATCGATCGTTTCGATTCTTTGCCTCAGCAGTTCACGATCGGCAGTGAGTTCGGAAATGATGCGAGATTCGCCGGCAAACGTAATTACGGCGATGCGATCCGCGGGACGCGCTGCTTCAACGAACCGCAGTGCGGCAGCACGAATCAGTTTTACAACTTCGCGCGTCGAACCCGATAAGTCAATCAGCAAAACGAGGTCGAACGGAGCAGATGACGATTCGAACTGGACCACGCGTTGTTCCTGACCATCTTCAAAAAGCTTGAAATCAGACTGGCTCAGTCCCATCAGACCTCGATTAGTTCCACGATCGATGACGCTGATGTTGAGCGTGACGAGTTGCGAGTCAACGCGAATGACATCGCCTTCGCTAATCTCCGCGTTGTCTGTTTCAGTCGCGGGCGTTCCCGCTGGGCGTTTTGCGTTATCTGCGCCAATCAACTCCGGTTGTTTTGGAGTTTCAAAGCGCTCAACTTTGATCTCACCTTCGGCAGACGAACCGCTAACAGTGGCGTTCGCCGGAACTCTGAGGTGGAGGTGAATCGCAACAACTGGATCGATCGGCCGCCGAACGACTGAGATCGTCAACAAAGTGCTGCGATTGTCAATAACGATCGGTGAACGTGAGAACTTCGCGGAACCTTCAATCGTCGCCGACACTGCAACATAGCTATTGTTCCACGCCTCGACCGAAACGTTTCCAAAGTCGTTGCGCACTTTGATCTGCGCCTTTGGAGACACGTCGATGCGAATCTCGTCCTGGTAATTTGCGGCTAAAGCTATGCTTGGGAAGAGAAGCGCTGCTAAAAAGATAGAACGCCACATAAAATCCCGCCGATAATAGGTCACAGCTTACGGCTCAATCAAATCCAGCATTGATGTCTCATCTCTGGTGGGCTTTTCCGCTTCCGTAGGCGGCGGTGCGGCGCCGGCCAGGTCGGAAATCCTCAGCAGCAGATTGTTCTGATTGCTCGCGTAGGGTAGGGCTGTGTCGATACTGACGAGGCCGTCGCGGATAAACTGTTCAATAACGGCATCGAAGGTCTGCATTCCGTCCTGATCGCCCTGCTCCATCGCGTCGATCAGTGACTTCCCTTCCGATTCGCCCTTCTCGATGTATTCGCGCGTGCGCATCGTTGACTTGAGAATCTCGATCGCCGCGATCCGGCCTTTGTTGTCGTTCAGCGGAATCAGCCGTTGGGAGATGATAAAACGAAACGACTGCGCCACACGCGTGCGAATCGCCTTTTCTTCGTTTTTCGGAAAGACGCCGATGATTCGGTCCACGGTTTTCGACGCGTCGATCGTATGCAAAGTCGACAACACGAGGTGCCCTGTTTCGGCTGCTTCCAGTGCGACTTCGATGGTCTCACGATCGCGCATCTCTCCCACGAGAATCACCTTCGGCGCCTGCCGCAGTGCCGCCCGCAAGGCCACGGCGAAACTCGGCGTATCGGAGTGCAGTTCGCGCTGGTGAATGGTTGAGTTCTTATGATTGTGGAGAAACTCAATCGGATCTTCGATCGTGACGATGTGGTAGTACTGCGTTTCGTTAATCAGGTCGATGATTGCGGCGAGGGTCGAACTCTTCCCGCTGCCCGTCGGACCAGTCACCAGAACAATTCCGTTCTTGATGTCCGCGATCTCTTTTAGTTGCTCGGGAAGGTTGTAATCGCTGAAACGCGGCGGACTCATCGGAATGACGCGCATCACAATCGCGTACGACCCGCGTTGTTTGAAGATATTGACGCGAAACCTGGCGTCGCCCGGCACGCTGAAAGAGAGGTCTGCGGAACCGCTCTTTTCTAAATTATCAATCGCCGTTTGTTGATTGGCGATGATCATTTTGGCGATTCCAGCCGTGTGCGCCGGTGTCAGCTTTTCTAAACCCGCAATACGGACCGGCACCAGTTTCCCGGCCAATTCAATTTGCGGCGGCCGTCCAGGACTGAAAATTAGATCGCTGACTTTGTCCGACGCCCGCAGCATCTCCCGCAAGACCGCGACGAAGTTGATTGGTGGTGGAGCGGATGTTTGGCCCGCTGCGTTTGGTTGTTCGCTACTCATTTTTCTTTCAGGAACTTTTCACTCCGCTCGAACGTCAAAAGATCGCACGCTGGAGAACAAACTAGTTTCGCTCCGCGTACATCAAAGTGGTCGTTATAGAAGGATCGCGGTCAGTAAATTTTCGGACCACGTCCCTGAATTTTGATAGAAAGGCGCTGGACACATGGCAACGTACAGAGATCCTGTTACCTGCTTTGCACCACTGGAAGTAATCGAGCGCCTGCTGGAAATTCGTGTTGAAGCGGGTTACACGCCTGCCGTATATCTTCTTTCCCCCGATGATTTGGCAGACTATCTCGATGCATATGGCTTCGATGTGTATGCTTTGTCGGAGGCCGAAGCTGAGTTTCACTTTGGCGATTATCGTGCTCCACTGGCACCGGGCGGAGATCATGCCCACTGCTCACTGACCGCACACTAGAATCACAAATCGTCAACTAAATGGCAACGCGGGAGAGCTAAACGCCTCCCGCGTTTGTTATTTCAGAGCTTTAATAACGAAGAACGTAACGTCGTCGTTTGCGCCGGCGTGATTTGTCCACTCGAGTACCGCCATTTCCAAACTTGCAATCATCTCACGCGACGGCCGATCGTAGTTTTCCTTAACTGCTTGCGCCAGTCTCTCGCGGCCAAACTCCTCGCCGTCCGGACTCGAAGCCTCAGTGGCGCCATCCGTGTACAGGACCAGGACGTCGCCGGGTTCGAACTCCAGGTAATACTCGTGATACCTGGTGTCGCGAAACATTCCCAACGGTTGTTCACCTCGGTCGATAAAACGTGCCGTTCCTGAAGCGTTGACCAGCAGCGGTGGATTGTGACCGGCATTCGAATAGGAGAGTGTTCTTTTTGCGGCGTCGAGGATTGCGTAGACCGCAGTGACAAACTGGTTTCGCTCGATTGACTCCCACAGCAGGTAATTCACCTTCGCCATGGAGATGTGCGTCGCATATCCAATGTGGCTTGCTGCGCGCAGGCTGGCTCGCAGAAACGCCATCAGAAGCGCCGCAGGAACGCCTTTTCCTGAGACGTCGGCGATGACAATGGCAATCTGGTCTTCGTAAATGCGGACCCAATCATAGTAATCGCCGGAGACCTCTTCGGTGGGAAAGTTGTACGCGCTGATGTCGAAGTCTGCTAATTCAGGGTCGTGCGGTGGTAACAGTTCCAACTGTACCTGTCGCGCGACTTCCAGTTGACTCTCGAGCCGCTGCTTCTCGATCAACTGCTCGTGCAGCATCACTTTCTCGATGATGATTGCGACTTGCGACGCCAGCATCATCAGGACCTCGAGATCGTCCTCTGAATAGGCATTGAGCTCGTCGCTTTCGAGATCAAAAACGCCGATGACCTCGTCGTTGGAAATGATCGGCGCGACCATTTCGGAACGCGTCATGTCGCGAGCGTTCACGTAAACAGGATCGTTCCGGACGTCGTTAGAAGTAATCGGCGTGGCGCTCAGCGCGACGCTGCCGATAAATCCTTCGCCTAACTTCAGGTGCAGGTCGGAGAGTTCGTCGATGTCGTAACCACGGACGGCTTCAGCTTTGAACTCGCACGGCTCTTCGCCCTCTGGAACGAGTTCTTTGTCCTTGCATTGCAGGAGAAAGATGCCGGCCGCATCGTAAGGAATCAGCGAATCAAGCGTGTCCATCACCAGGTTGAGCACTTCCTGGAGATCCAAAGAGCGGCTGATCTTCTTCGTAATGTCGAGCAGCATGCGCAGCTTGTCGATCGTGGTCAGTCCCTGCGCTGCTACTGTTAATCGTTCACTCATGCGTTCGCTATTCTATCGCAACATCCTTGAACTCCCGCCAAAGGTGAGTCACTTTCATGCGATATTCAACCAATTCGCGGCTGACCCGAAAGTGTAACCCAATTTCGCGGGAAGTCTTTCCTTGCAGCAATTGTCCCTTCAGCGCCGCATAGGGAACCAACGCGGCGGCACCTACGCCGTACGCCTCTTCTTCGTCTGTTTTGCGGTAGTCGCGATTCATTACCTTGCCGCGTTCGTCTTTCGTTACAACCGAGAGTCGATTGGCCTGGTGCGCCAGAAACACGTGACAGATCTCCTCCATCAAGGTTGCCTTGGTGCGTGCTGGACCATGATTCGGATTGAGAATAACGAGTTTCATGCCGTCCGGAAGCGAACAAGCGCCGCCTGACCACGCCTCGGAAGCCGGTCCAAGCAGATGTTGGCGCGCGCGTTCACTCAGGCCCTTGAGTTGATCAAACTCGACGACTAACAGATTCGCAAACTGAGCCAGGTCGAATGGATTGAGCGAGACGTCTGTTTTGACTCGCGCGAAGTCGCGCAAAGCGATGGCTTTCAGTTCGAAGTTGCGCCACTTCTGGCCGGGAGGTAAGGGGCCGAGTAACACCGAAACATCAACGCCGCTTCTTGGCGGTCCTCTCAGAGTTACGGCTGAACTGGGCGTAAGCGACGCGAAAGAGTTCTGACAGCGCGGAAGCGGTTTCCGGTGTGAGATTACGGTCGGCGCGAAGATGTGCTTCGACGATCTCGGGCACGGGCTCTTGTGGGTAGTAGACCACGGCCTGCGTTGAGTCGTCGGACGACGGCCGCGCGCTGAGAATGCGTTCAACCGGTACTTCGAGCCACGCTGTAAGACGCGCGATGTTGTCCGCGTCAGGTTTTCCGGTGCCGTTCTCGATTCGTGAAAGCGTCGAGGCCGACACGGAGGTTTTGGTCGCTACATCGCGCAGACTAAGGCCGAGTTCTTCACGCCGTCGCTTGACTGCGCGGCCCAACTCTTCAGTGTTTACCAGTGCTTTAGCTGGTCGATTCGTGCGTTTCATGAGGGCGAACGTATCACAGAGCGGGTTTTAGAGGCAAGACTGTGTTTTATACCTGAAACGAGACTCCAAAAAGCACAAGAGTTAAAAAGAGGCACTTTCCCTGGTTTTGCCGTGTGCGTCTTGTGCCTTTTCGTGGCTACTGTCGCGCGAGGTCGCGAGCCTTCGGAACCACATCGACTGCCTTCGCGACCTGTGGATCGTCGGAGGTGATGAACACGCGGTCGCCCATGACACGTCCGTACGCTGCCGTAACGAGATTGAACCGCAGCTCGAACTCGATAAACGACCGGTAGCGATCGATAACGGCGGCCGCCGTCTTCAACTTCGGATCGCGCGTCACGAAATCACGGTATGCGCGAAACATCGCGTCGCTGATTCTGAGTTCGTCCGGCTGTAATTCGTGGTTGAAATCTATGCCCGAAACCCGGTTTGATTCGAACCCACGAATCCGACCGTTCACCAGTTCGCGTACGAAAGCGAACGTTGGACTCAAGAGGCGGCGCTGAGCGAGGCTGATCTTTCGTGGTCCAACGGCTTCATCCGGTGAAATCCCGCCGCCGCCATAAACGGCTCGTCCGGTGTCTGTCTTCTTTTCAGGCCCCGCGGGTTTAGCAGTCTCAGTTTGCCTGTCGCCGATGCCGGCGCCGTGAGTGTAGTAATCGTA
>DASZDV010000447.1:0-6580 GCA_035941575.1 Pyrinomonadaceae bacterium | reverse complement strand
GAGCGTCCTTTTTCGAGTGGTCGCATCGCGTCCACGCGGGAGGTGATCATGCCAAACCAGGCCATTCAGGTACGAAATCTGCGCAAAGGTTTCCGCAAACGACTCGGTTTTCGGAAGTGGACTACGGTTTGGGCGGTCGACGACGTTTCGTTCAGCATCGCTGAAGGCGAAACGTATGGTCTCCTCGGTCCGAACGGTTCCGGCAAATCGAGTTTGATCCGCATCTTGTCGACGTTGCTGATTGCGGACAGCGGAAAGGTGAACATGTTGGGCTTCGAACTGCCTGAGCAGCAGGACGAAGTGCGCTGGATCATCGGACGTGTAAGTGTGGACGCTGCGTTCTACAAGAAACTCTCTGCGCGCGAGAACTTACTCTACACAGCGTTGCTCTACGGCCAGAGCACACGCGACGCAGAGGTTCGCGCGATGGACATCCTCGGACGTTTGGGAATGGAGGACGCGAAATTCTCAACTCCGTTGGAAGAGATGAGTCGCGGTATGCAGCAGAAGATCAGCATTGCGCGCGCGTTGATGATCAATGCGCCCGTGCTGCTTTTGGACGAGCCAACTACGGGGCTCGATCCGAAGAGCCGTCGCGACGTGCAGTCGTTTCTCGAAGACGTGCAACAACGCAACGGCACGACGATCCTGTTGACGACGCACGACATGGCCGAGGCTGAGCGGCTCTGTGCGCGCATCGGTTTTCTTGCGCGTGGAAAACTCGTTGCAGAGGGAACAGCGGCAGAGTTGAAAGTCCTGGCGTCCGCCGCAAATCTGGACGACGCTTTTATAAAGCTAACCGGGGAAGAATTAGAAGGAGAAGAGCTGTCCGCTGTCGGACAGTAAGGAACACGGATTAACAAGGGACACTGGCAATGGACGCGGTTTTTAGACAAACGGGGGCCTTTCTTTTTCGCGGCTGGCACATCACTCGTCGTTACATCGGCTGGGTGATCGTGTTCAACTTCTACGCGCTCGTGACGTCTGCGACGGTAGCGTTGATCGGCGTGGCGCAAGGAGACTATCAACTCACTCTGAAACTCGTTGTCGGCGCGTTGTTGTGGAACTTTCTTTCGTTTCTCTACAACGAGATCGCGATGTCGATTGCTTATGAACGATGGGAAGGCACGCTCGAATACACATTCATGGCGCCAATTCCCCGTGCCGTTCATCTGTTTGGCGTTAGTCTGTTTTCATTGCTCAACAGCATTGTGACGACTCTCATTGTGCTCGTCGGTCTGGTGTGGTTTGCGGATCTTCATCTGCGCGGCGTCAACTTCTTTGGCGTGCTGGTGGTACTGGCCGTGAGCACGGTTGCATTCGTGGGCCTGGGTCTGTTCGCCGCTGTGTTTCCGGTGATGAGCGCAGAGCGAGGAGCGGAAGCTACGCACATCTTTCAGGGCTCGCTTCTGCTGGTTTCCGGAGTTTATTATGAAATCGAAGTCCTGCCTCGTTGGTTGCAACCACTTTCGGCGGTGTCACCGGCAACGTACACACTGTCGGCGTGCCGAAAACTCTTCGGAGTCGGTAACAGCAACTCAACACCGGAATATATGGCCGGGGCTTCGTTATCATCAGTCACACACGAGTTGCTGATCCTCGCGGTCATGGGAGCAATACTGTTGCCGCTCGGCCTTTGGGCTTTTATGCGTATCGAAGCCTGGGCCAAGAGAACAGGAAAGTTGAAGAGAACAGGATAATCAATGGTCAAACGCGAGAGTATGGATGAGTTGAAGAAGCGAGTACGCGAAGTGATTCGCCGTCTCAAGCGCGCTTATCCTGACGCAAAAACTTCGCTCAACCATACCAACCCGTTTGAGCTGCTGATTGCGACGATCCTGTCCGCGCAGTGTACCGACGAGCGTGTGAACATCGTCACTGCGGACCTGTTTCGCAAGTACCGTCAGCCGGAAGACTATTTAAAAGTTCCGGCGCGAGAACTTGAGAAGGACATTCAGTCTACGGGTTTCTTTCGCAACAAGACGAAGTCGATTCAAGGGACTTCGAAAGTTTTGAGTGAAGAATACGGCGGACAGGTGCCGCACACGATGGATGAGTTGCTCGAACTGCCGGGCGTTGCGCGCAAGACGGCGAACGTCGTGTTGGGCAACGCGTTTGGGATAAAAGCCGGCGTTGTTGTCGATACGCATGTGACGCGCCTGTCACATCGTCTCGGCTTCACACAACAGAAGACCGCGGAGAAGATCGAACAGGATTTGATCGAGATCGTGCCGAAGAAGGAGTGGGTGATCTTTCCGCACCTGATGATCTATCACGGAAGAAAGATCTGCAAAGCGCGTAATCCGTTGTGTGCTGAATGTGTGATTGAAAAGCAATGCCCGTCTTCGTATTTGAAGACGGGCATCATGCCTGGAAGTTAGCCACGAAGAGGCACAAGAAGCACAAAAAACAAGAAAGGCAGGTGCACTGGTTTTTTGTTTCTTGTGTCTTTTGTGCCTCTTTGTGGCTCTAGTTTTTTGTGGCTGCTTCGAGGATGCCTTGTGCAGCCTGCGTCGTTGGCGGAGTGACGATGTCTTCGCCCGCCGATTTCGCTTTGCCTTTGTACTGCTTACTGAAGGCGGGATAACCGGCGCCGGGTTTCTCCAACCTCACGTCAACAGTTAGTTCATCGCGAGCTTTAATGTCGGCAGCGACTGTGGTTGCGGCTGCGTTTGCTGCAATTGCCGCGGCAGTGCTGCCACCATAACCGACCGTGTTTGCAGCGACCTGGGCCGCAGTGTTGCCAAACACGCTGCCAAAACCACCGCCGCCTTTCTTGAGCGAGACTGTCGCGTAGACCAGATAGTCGCATTCTTTTTGACGCGCTTCAGCTTCGATTTGCGAAAGAACAGTTGCCTGAATCGGAATTGCTTCGACGTTTGGCGCCTTGAGTTTGTCAGTCAGCGTGGTTTGAACTGCCGTTGCGAGATTGCTGGCGTTCATTCCCTCAGCGACCTTGTCGGTTTTGACTGTGACTACGCCGATCCTAATCATCCCTGCTTTTTTCGGCCCAACTGTTTGCGCCGCGGTGTTCGACGCAGTTGAAGCGCTCGTTGAAGTCGGCGTTGAAGTAGTGGCGGTCGAAGGGGACACGGATGGAGTGGATGGAGCGCCATACAGGCTCGCATAGTCCTGAACTTCGCGATAACCCTCCGGCACTTCAAACAAGCTCTGATCCAGCGTCGCCTGCGAGAATTCGATCACTTCATTGATCGACGAGTAACCCTCTGCACCGCCTGGACCAAACATCGTGGTCTTCTGCCAAACAGGAAAGCCCGTCTTCGCAGTACCGATCCGTTTCGACTCGTACCGATCCCGACAACCGCCCGCCACCTGTGGCCTCTGGGGCGGCGTATAAGTGCCTCCGAGATCACAATCGAGCGCAAAAGCGGCATCGATGTACCAACCGTCGATCTCCATTTTGTTCTTCATTGGCGAACACGCGTCCGGTGACGCCTCCATCTCCATCGTCGTGATGATGTGACGCGCCGTGTAACCAAACATCTGTTTGCGTTCACCGGTGTCGCGCGTGGTGATGGTTGAAGTGACAACGCCACCCTTTTTCGCCGGCATCTGCGTCGCGGCAACCGGCGGATTCGCTGTAGTCGCAGCGGCACCGGAAGCAGGTTGATCGTACGGTTGGATGAGGTACGTTTTCATCTCCGGCATGATCTGAATGTTTCGCCGCAGGTCACACTGCGTTACGGTGACCATTTGGCCGCCGTTACTTTCAGTTCGTTGTCGTTTGCCTTTGATGTAGCTGGTGTTTTCGTAAGTCTGCCCGCCGCTCGTTTGGCGTGATTTCACCTTGGTGTCGGCGTTGACCGCAACCGAGAGAACGACGAGGCAGAAGATAGAGAATAGTGTTTTAAGCATTGATACTCCCTGAGTTGATCTAGATCAGAAACGCGCAAGGCGGAGTCGAAAAGTACCACGTTTGTACGGATAAAGCGAGGCAGATAGAATGCGGTAGTGGCATACAGATTCCCCTGGCAACGTCTCACCGACGAGCAGTTGCTTGACCTGCGCATCTGCGATTTGCCAATCAAAATCAAGGGTTCGTTTCTTGAACCCTACATCAAGCGGCTTTACAGCGAGCTGAACGCGCGCGGTATCCGCTTCAAACCGCACGTTTGGCTGGGTGAAGAGTGGTTTTCGCCCGACGGCGTGCCCGGTATCGCCATCCCTTTTTACCTCGCGCACCCGCGCCTCGTGAAACTCGAGCGCCGGCAGATGCTCGACGTCGAAGGCGGTACCGAGACCGAATGCCTGCGCATCCTGCGTCACGAAGCGGGCCATGCGCTGGACACTGCTTTTCGTCTCCATTTCAAACGGCAGTACCGTGAACTGTTCGGCTCCTTTGCGCAGCCGTATCCCGATTTCTACAAGCCGCGGCCCAAGAGCCGGAAGTACGTTTTGCATCTTCCGGCCTGGTATGCACAGGCGCACCCGGCCGAGGACTTTGCAGAAACGTTTGCCGTGTGGCTTACGCCGCATTCGCAATGGCGGCGACGTTATCGTGGTTGGCCTGCTTTGGGGAAACTCGAGTACATCGACGAGTTGATGGAACAGGTCGCCGGCACGAAACCGAAGAACAGAGCTCGCACAAAAGTTGAACCACTCTCCGCTCTGAAGATCACACTGCGCGAACACTACCGGCGTAAACGTGAACGTTACGACTTCGAATGGCCTTCTGTTTACGATCGCGATCTGCGCCGGATCTTTTCAGACGATCCACGACACAAGTCGAAACCGAGCGCCGCGAGTTTCCTTCGCAAGGTGCGACGAGAAGTGCGACAGCTAGTTTCCGAAGGCACTGGCGTTCACCAGTACACCGTCGATCATGTCTTACAAAACATGATCGCTCGCTGCCAGGACTTAAAACTTCGTGTAGCAACACCCTTTCGCGAAACGCGTCGACGTGTAATGATAGTGCTGACTGTGCAAGTAATGAACGTGCTCCATTCAGGTTATCATCGCATAGCCGTATGACCTTTGAGCCACGACGCAAACTGCGCATCATCGTGCTCGTTCACGAAGACCTCGTGCCTCCCGATTCGTTGAACGGTCTTTCCGAAAAAGACAAGCTGGAAGTCAAAACTGAGTTCGACGTGATCTCGACGTTGAAGAAGATGGGCCATGAGGTCTATCCGGTTGGTCTATACAACCAGCTCAACGTGATCGGTAACGCGTTGATGGAGCATAAGCCGCACATCGCGTTCAACCTGCTGGAAGAGTTTCATGGTTACCCGCTTTACGATCAGCACGTCGTCAGTTATCTCGAGTTGATGAAGCAGGCTTACACAGGTTGCAACCCGCGCGGCCTGACGCTGGCGCACGACAAAGCACTGACGAAGATGATCCTCTCGTATCACCGTCTGCTGGTTCCGAACTTTGCAGTGTTTCCGATGAACCGAAAAGTGCATCGTCCGAAGCGTTTGAAGTTTCCGCTGTTGGTTAAATCGATTAGCGAGGAAGGTTCAGTCGGAATCGCGCAGGCGTCGGTGGTTCATGACGATGAAAAGCTTGCCCAGCGCGTCGACTTCATCCATCGACAGAACAAAACGGCCGCCATTGTTGAGCAGTACATCAAAGGCCGCGAGATCTACGTCGGCGTAATCGGCAATCAGAACATTCAGACGTATGCACCGTGGGAACTCGTGATGGAGAAGCTTCCTGAGGGCGCTGAGAACATCGCGACGTTAAAAGTGAAGTGGGATCCCACGTACCAGGAGAAGGTCGGCGTGAAGACGCGAGCCGCAGATCTTACTGACGACCAGGTAAAGACACTCGAGCGGCTCTCAAAGCGAATCTATCGCTACCTGTTTTTGAGTGGCTATGCGCGCCTTGATTACCGCATGACAGAAGAAGGGCAGTTTTACTTGCTCGAGGCGAACCCCAACCCTCAAATCGCACTCAATGAGGACTTCGCTGATTCCGCCGAACACAGCGGCGTGCCTTACGATCAGTTGCTACAGAAGATCATTACGGTTGGTCTGAACTACGCGGGCCGGGCTGGCTGATCTGGTACTTTGGACCAATTCTCACTTTAACAAGAATACACACTAATTTTGGTTTGGACCGTCAGGAGTCTTTGCCCCGATGACGTTGGCTATCACTCTGCTTTTTACAGTGAATCTGTATTTGAAGGTGAGACGTGCGTAAGTAGCCGCGCGGCGACAATCCTTCAGATTGACCGCGCGCGCAACGAATTCGTGACTTCTTTCAATGCGGAGGAGAATTTCGTTTCGCGTTTCGTCACGAAACAGTCACATTGCCAGTTGAAAGGCCCATTTTCAGCCGCTAAGATGCAAAAGTCTTTTAGCGGTGCCCTCCTCACTCAAGCAATAACAAAAGTCGAATTTAATAAGGAGAAGGTCCTTCCCCGTCTTATGGAATTACGAAATCTCGTCTGTCGCACTTTGGTCGCCCTCGTGGCTCTCGGTCTCTGTTCAGTATCGGCACTCTCGCAATCCCGACCACGCGTTACGCTTCCGACAAGTGACCCGAACGAAGTCTCGTGCTCGCCAGAAGATTATGCGCTGCTTTCAAACGCAGTGAACGCAGAAGCCAAGCCGGC
>DASZDV010000446.1:0-11258 GCA_035941575.1 Pyrinomonadaceae bacterium | reverse complement strand
GAGCCGGTGTTGTTGTTCGAAGATGCGGAGACGCAGGAGCAGATGCCGGTGCTGCCTGACGTGGTGATGAGTGGATATCGTGAACGCATGCAGCGGCACGTGGAAGACATGCGTCGTTGCGCCGCGGCGAATCATGTGGATTATGAAGTAATGACGACAAAACAGCCGCTGGATTTTGCGCTGTTTTCGTTCCTGTCTCGACGCGCAGGTAAGTAAGCCATGGATGACACGGATCTTATCCGTGTCGTCTGTGCAATCTGTGGTTTATGTCTTTTCTGACGCCATTGTTTTTCCTGGGCGCTGCGGCCCTCGCGGCGCCGATCCTGGTTCATTTGGTGCGCCGCACACGTGCGCGCAAAATCCAATTCCCTGCCCTTGTCTTCCTTCGCCAGGTACCGCAACGCACAATCCGGCGTCGCACATTGCAAAACGTTCTTCTGCTCCTGCTTCGCTGCCTCGCGATTCTCCTAATCGTGATCGCGTTTACACGCCCATTCTTCACCACGGGCAGTTCCGCAAAAGTAACCGGCGCAGCGGGCGCCACCGTGATTCTGATCGATAACTCGCTCAGCATGCGCCGCGAAGGTCTCTTCGCCGAAGCGCAACGCCGTGCGGAAGGCGCGATCGACGAAGCACGTAACGATGAACAGATTGCGCTGCTGAGTTTCGATAAGCGTTACACCGTCATCAATCGCTTTACGGTAGACAAGAATCGTTTACGGAGCGCTGCGACGACGTTGACGGCCGGTTGGGACGGTACCGATTACGAGCAGGCACTGCGCGGCGCGGAATCATTGCTCGCCGAGGTAGACACGAACGGTCCAAAACGGATCGTCATGATCTCCGATTTCCAGGCGCCGGGATGGCGCCAGGCCAACGCCACTTTCAAACTCGCAAACAACACGCAGCTAACCACTCTCGACGTCGCCGGAAACAATCCCGCGCCAAACGTCGCGATCACGAACGTCGAAGCTCGCGGCGTGGTCTTTGGTCAGAAATACCTCGACAATCTGGCGGTCCACATCAACAACTTCAGTGACGCACCTCGCGATCATGTGCAGGTTGATTTCCAGATCAACGAACAAACTGTCGAAAAGCGCGACATCAGCCTGAACAGCCGCGACTCGCGCGTAATTGAATTCACGGGCTTCAATGTGAACGAGGGCACGAACCGCTGTAACATCAATATCTCCAGCGGCGACTTCGCGCCCGACAATCGTTTCTACTTCACACTTCGCCGTCAGGCTCCGGCAAAGGCTTTGATCGTCGAAAGCGCCACGCGCGCCCGCAGCGATAGTCTGCACCTGCAAAGTGCGTTGACGACAAACGACGATCTGCCGTTTACGTTCACACTCAAGAGCAGCGGCGCCGTAGATCCGACGACCATTTCCGAACAAGCGCTCGTGATACTCAACGACGCGGGTGCAATTAATCCCGGGCTGGCCGACGCGGTCGTGAAGTTTGTCAATGCCGGTGGTCAACTGATCATTTCCACTGGACCACAAACGCAGGCAGACGCGTTCAACAAGTCACTCGAACAGATCGCCCCCGCTGTTTTGCGTGAAGCGGTGCTGACAAAGTCCGGTGAGAGTGCCGCGATCACGGATGTAAAATTCGATCATCCGATCTTCGAGGTGTTTCAGCAGAGTGGCCGGCTAGCGGCTGCAAACGTTGTCGGTTACTTCCGTTCAGAACCGCGCACAAATGCGACGGTGCTGGCGCGTTTTGAGGATGGCAGTCCGGCGTTGATCGAAGCGACCGCCGGTAAAGGCCGCGTGATGTTGTTTACTTCGTCACTTGGACCGAGCTGGAACGACCTGCCGCTCACGCCCCTTTACTTGCCGTTCATTCATCAGATGGTGCGTTATGCGGGCACGCGCGAGGAGAACTCCTGGTACGGCTTGGGCCAAACTTTCACGGTGCCAAAAGACACGCAGGGAGCGCCACCCGCCGTGGACAGTCCCGCGGGCACGCGGCTGACGGAAAACAGATTGACTCCCGATGGTGAGTTGCTCGTCACGGCGCGCGAACCCGGTTTCTATCGCTTGCGCTTCAGTTCGCAGCCCGGCTTCATGGCGGTAAACACCGATGGGGCCGAAGGCGATTTCAGTAAACTCAACTTTCAGGAGTTCATTGCAGGCGTCATGGGTGGCGCCGGCGGCGCGGAAGGCGCGGCTGCAAGTCAAAATTTTACGAACGAAGAGGTCGAAGGACGGCAGAAAGTATGGTGGGCATTGCTGCTGGTTGCGCTACTCTTATTGGTGTTGGAATCAGTGCTGGCGCGACGCACAAAAATGGTCAAAATGATCGGGTGATTTATGAAGCCTGAAACCAATCTCCTTGAAAGTCTGCTGCGCAAAGCGCGCTCGCGACGCCAACTTCTGCTTTCGTTGCGTGGTGTGGCGATCAGCGTGGGCGTAGTGGCCGTGGTGCTTCTGCTGACGGGCTGGGTCGCACATCGTTATCGCTACAACGGCAACGCACTGCTCGTGCTGCGCATTGGTGCAGTGTTGATGTCGCTGGCCACGATCTACTTCGCACTATTGCGTCCGCTACTGAAGCGAATCACAGATACGCGCCTAGCGCGGCTAATTGAGGAACGGAGTCCGGGCGTCGAGGACCGGCTGGTCACAGCTGTCGAACTTACCAACGACGAAAACACGCATATCTCACCAGCACTCGTCAGCCGCTTGTACCGCGACGCCAACAGCGTTTCCGAGTCACTCGATGTTCGCAACGTTATTCGCCGTTCGCGACTGCTCCTCTACGGCGGCGCTGCACTGGCGAGTCTGCTGCTGTTTGCCGGCGTATTGAAATTTGGACCACGCGAGATCTCCGAAGGCGTTGCCCAACTCGTAACACCCACCACCTTAGCCGCGTCGCCTAATGCGATGAGCATTAAAGTCAAACCGGGGACGGCACGCGTACCGAAAGGTTCAGACCAGGACATCATCGCAACCCTCGTTAACTTCGACTCGCAAATAGTCACCGTCTTCGCGCGTCCGCTCGGTTCGAAAGAAGATTTCCAGGGCCAGGCGATGGAGCCCGCGAAAGCCCGCAGCGACTACCGTTTTTCGATCTTCAACATTCAGGACTCGGTCGAATACTTCGTCGAGTCGAATACCGTGCGTTCGGAAGTCTACAAACTGAATGTCGTCGATCTGCCTTACGTCAAACAGCTCGACTTGACGTTGAACTTCCCCGCATTCACGAACCTGCCAACGAAGACGATCGAAGACGGCGGTGACATCGCTGCGTTGAAAGGAACAGTTGCAACGGTAACTGCGAAGCTGTCGGGCAAAGTGCGCGCTGCACGCATCGTGTTTGCTGACGGCAAGAAAGCCGAAATGCGCGTGCAAGGCTCTGACTTTGTCGGTGAGCTAACAGTTAGCGGCGACACGAGCTACTACATCGAACTCGTCAGCACTGACGGCGAAGCTTATCGTGGGTCGAACGAATACGATGTTTCAGTGCTCGCCGATCAGCCGCCCGTGATCTCTTTCGACAAACCCGGCCGCGACAAGAAAGCGACGAACCTCGAGGAAGTGTTCACGCAAGCGCGCGCTGAAGACGATTACGGCGTGGTCTCGATGGACTTGCACTTCTCAGTCAATGGCGGTCAGGAAAAGACGGTTAATCTCCAACAGTTGACGCGTGAATCGGCACGTTCACTGAGCGGCGCCTACACGTTCTTCCTCGAAGAATACAATCTCAAACCCGGCGACTTCATTTCGTATTACGCGAAAGCGCGCGACGCGTCTAATGAAGCCACGAGCGATATCTATTTCATCGAAGTAAAACCGTTTGAGATGGAGTATCGACAGTCGCAACAGCAGGGCGGCGGTGGTGGACAAGGCGGCGATCAGGATCAGAATGCGCTGTCGCGACGGCAAAAAGATCTGATTGCCGCGACGCACCGTCTTATACGCGAAGGCGACAAGTACACCGATCAGGAACGCAAAGACGGTTACGAAGCGGTCGCCACGGGCCAGGAAAAACTTCGTACCGACACACTCGAGTTTCTCGATCGCATGGGCCGGCGGCTCGGCGAGGTTGATGAAGGACAGAAAAAGGTCGTCGAGATGGCCGAGAACCTCCGGCAGGCCGCAAAAGAGATGGAAGGCGCGCCGCCGCCGTTGCGCAAAGAAGCCGGCAAAGATGCACTGCCTCCCGAACAACGTGCGCTGCAACGACTGCTCGCAGCCGATGCAATCTTCCGCGAAGTGCAGGTCGCGTTTGGCAATCAAAGTGGCGGTGACGGCAGTGGCGGTGAACGCGAACAACAGGAACTCGCCGGTCTTTTCGAACTGGAACTCGACAAAATGAAGAACCAGTACGAGACCGTCCAACGGGCGCAGCAACAAAAGGCTGAGCAACAGAAGAGCGAAGCAGAGAGACGTTTGGAAGAGCTCGCGCGACGACAACAACAAGCTCTCGAAGAACAGCGGCGCCGTGCCCAGCAGGCGGCAAACGGCGGCGGCGGCGGCGGTCAACGTCAGCAGCAGGAACTAATCGACGAGACTCGCAAGGCGGCGCGCGAGTTGGAGCGATTGTCGCGCGAACGTCGCGACGCGCAGATGCAGGAGCTGAGTCGTCAACTCAATCAAACGGCAGACGAGATGCAGAAGGCGCAAGCAGCGGCGCGAAATAATTCGGGCGAAGCGATCGCGCAGAACGAGCGCGCGCTGGAACGTCTGCGACAAGCACAGGAACGATTGCAGCAGATGAACGGTGCGTCGGGTCAACGCGGCGGGCAATCCGCTTCGGCCGGATCGGCGGGACGCCAGCAACAGATTTCAGACTTGCGCCAGCGTGCCGCGCAGGCTGCATCGCGCCAACGCGAGATCGCTAAAGACATGGAGAGTCTCGCGCGTCGCGGCGGCCAGAACGCGCAGGATGAAAACTCGCGCAAGGCACGCGGGCAGTTGGCGGAACGAAAAGACACGCTCGCGGATTCGGTTGATAGTTTGCGTCAGGACATCGAACAATCGGCGAATGCGATGGGTGCAGGTCAGGGCCAGGGACAACAACGGGCTGCGCGCCAGTTGAAGGATGCGGCCGATGCACTCGCGCGCGATCGAGTTTCGGAGCGCATTCGCGAAGGCAAACAGGCGCTGAACGGAAATCAAGACGGCGGCAAGCAGAACGGACAGCGGGGTGGCGCTGGTTCAGATGAACGATCGATCGAGCGCAGTCTCAACAGTCTTTCCGAACGTTTGCAGACTGCTGAACAGAGCGCGCGAAACGGGAATAGTTCGAGTGCCGAAGAGAACCTCGATCGCACGCGGCAGTTGGCTGACAACCTTGATTCGCTGCGACGCCGTTTGGACGAGAACTCGCGACGGAACGGCAACGGTCAACAACAAGGCAATCAACCGGGCCAACAACCAGGTCAACAACCAGGTCAACAGGGCCAGCAAGGTTCCGACAGCCAGCAAAGTCAACAAGGACAACGCGGACAGCAGGGACAACGCGGACAGCTCGGTCCCGGCCAACAACAATCTGGCCAACAACAATCCGGCCAGCAGCAAGGCGGCCAACAAGCCGGTGGCACGCAAAACGGAGGTCAGTCTGACGGCAACAGAAACCGCTACGGCATCGATCGTTCCGGACCAATTGGCGATGGTTGGGGCGACAACCGGCAGCTTCCCGCGGAGATTCGCGAACGTTTGCGCGAAGCTCAGGATCTGCGACGTGAGTGGGGCACGACCGGTCTTGGCGCAGCGCGTCTCGACGAAGTCATCGATGAACTCCGCCGCCTTGCGGACGGGAAGATGGAAGGCGATGCGGCTACGGCGTCGTTACTGAAGGCGGAAGTGATCGAGCCGCTGCGACAGTTGGAACTCGAGTTGAGCAGACTGCTGCAACAACAGAGCGGTCGCACGAATCTGCGTTTGCGTGATGAAGGCGCGGCACCGGAGAAATATCGCAAGGCTGTTGAAGAGTATTACCGTCGCTTGTCCGGCGCACGACAGAGGCAGTAGCCACAAAGAGGCACAAGAAGCACAAAGAGTTTCGTAGCGTGGTTGCAAGGTTTTTCAAATTGGTGTTTCTACCGGCGTTGCTTTTGGTGGCGCTGTTGGTGCCATCTGTGGCCCAGCGCCCGTTTGATGACTTTGGAAACTTTCGCCAGCGTCGCCGTCCTGTCGCGAGCGCGCAGGAAAGTGGGCCATCGTTCGGCGAATACACGTTTGTGCGCACGATTTACGAGTCGCCGTTCCGCGGTGGCTATGGCCGGCGCAGTTATGGCACATGGACCACCGACTACCCCGAGGCCGACAACAACTTCATCGTGGGGCTGCGCGAATGGGCGGGTACCAATCTGAGTATCGCGAGGCGTCCGGAAGCTCTCGAGATACTCGACGATCGCATCTTCGACTATCCAATCCTCTACGTAGTCGAGCCGGGATTCATGGAGCTTTCAACCGAACAGGCAGCGCGGCTGCGCGAATACCTGATGCGCGGGGGCTTCATCTTCCTCGACGACTTCTGGGGCGAGTACGAATGGCAAAACGTGCAGGAACAGTTTCACAAAATCGTGCCCGAATATGAGATCAAAGATCTGCCGCTGAGTCATCCGATCTTTCACTCCTATCTCGACGTAGAAGAAGTGGTCCAGGTTCCAAACATCTTTAACGCGCAGCGCGGTGTGACGTCAGAAAAGGGCGGCATCGTGCCTCACTACATGGGCGTCGAGAACAAGAACGGCCGGCTCGTTGCGTTTATCGCGCGCAACTGCGACCTCGGCGACGCGTGGGAGTGGATCAACGATCCTTCGTACCCGGTCAAGTACGGTCTTCCGGCTTACAAGGTTGGGATCAACGTCGTGATCTACGCGATGAGCCACTGAGTCACTGCTTATCTTTATTCTCTTTCTTCTTTTTCTTCTTCTCTTTACCGTTCATCTGTCCGCGCAACGACTTCACCTGAGCCAGAAGTACGTCGTCCATCGATTCCTTTCCTGACGTTGACATCCATTGCGCCATTGAAGCCACAAACAGCTCCTTGAGATAAGCGAACGAGAAGCCCTCCGTCTTCTGAACGATCGCAGGCTCTGATGCGCCGGACAATCTCAATTCAGGTTGCAGTTCATTGTTCCACTTCCGAATGTACGCCAGACGCTCAGCCTCACGCGGCAAGTCAAACCGGTACTTGCGATCGAAACGGCTTGGACGATCGAGAATGGCGGTATCAAGTTTTTCAGGGTGGTTCGTAGTTGCCAGCACAACGACACCAGTGTTAGTGCGGAAACCGTCGAGTTCGTTCAGGAAGAACGAGCGGTTTTGCTTGTGAATCATCGAGTCGAGGTCTTCCAGCACGACCAGGCACGGCGCCATCCGTGCACGTACAAAAACCTCGGCCATGTTCTGTTGCTCGGTTCCGTAGCCCCTGAAGCTGCGCACGTAGAGACAGGGCCGGCCAAGGAAATTTATCAGTGCCTTTACCGTATGGGTCTTGCCATTTCCGGGTGGACCAATGAATATCGAACCACGCCGCCACGGAATGTCGTAGCGCTCGTACGTTTCACGTGAGTTGAAGAACTGTGTGAAGTCGTTTTGAATCTCCTCTTTCAGCGAGTCACGCAGGATCAAGTTGTCGAAGGTCGCGCTCTTGATCGCGTCGAACAGTTCCTTGTCCTTCTCGAAGTAGCCGTTCTGATAAACAACAATTTCGCCGCGCACGTCGCAGGACCACTCGCACACGGCGTTCAGGAACTCCTCAGCCAGTTTGCGTGTGTCGGCTACGACCCAGTGATGTTGCATGCGAGTGCAGCCTTCCGACCAGGTGATCAGGACCACGTCGAGCAGTTCACCGCTCCAGAGCACGTTGAACCAGCCGTTTTCAGTGTCTTGTCTTAGTTTCTTATCGACGCCGCGCCATTCAACGGTCGAGTGTGAAAAGACAGACCTCTGCTCCACCACGGAGCACTTGCCGGCGCGCACAAAGGCGTCGAGGTCAAACTCCCAGTTCCTTCCTTCGAGAATTGTTTTTCCCGGATGCAGCTCCTCCAACTCCCGCCCCACGTGGTAAGCAACGTGGTCGGAAGGCTCGTGGAGTGCGTCGCGGATGAAATCTTCCATGCCCATAACTATTCACTGGACCAGATCTCCCGTCTGGCCCACAGCCAGATGCAGCATCTGGCGCACACCAAAACAGACTCTTGCCCTCGGACTTTTTGCAGTCCTTCGCCACCGTTTGGAATCCTTTCCGACTCTTCTCAGAGCGTTGGACTCTTTACAGTCCGTTCGGACTCCCTACAGACTCTTGTCCTTCGGACTTCCTGGTTTTCTAATACACTTAGAGGTCACGACCAGGTCGGTCGCAAGAGGACTTAAGAGAAGATGTAACTCGTATAACGCAGCATAACCTTGAACCTACTTCTACGAAGTGGGCCAACACCATACCGCACCCCCGCGCGCCTCGTCAAGATTTTCGTTGTACATCGAACAGATCACCCGCGGGTGGCGAAGTAGCCGGGGCGGTGGCGCAGTTGGAGGTTTTGTTTGCGCAGCACTGGGTTGGTGATTTCGATCGCGATTTTACGGTAAGCGCCGTCACGCTTCTTGTTCGACGAGGAATACGCAATCAAATACTGCGTCCGCAACTCGCGTTCGATCTCCGCAAACGCTGAGTTCAGATCAAACTTCTTATCGGGAAAAAACGCGCGTCCTCCCGTGCGTTCCGCGATCTCGCGCAACGCGCCACGGTCGACACCTTCCAATCTGTTGTCTCCGATCCCGATCGCATAGACCACTGTTTCAGCCGCCAGCGCGCGATTCACTGCTTCTTTCTGCGACAAACGACTGGTGGTGTCGATACCGTCAGTCAACAGAATGATCGCGCGGCGACGCAAACCCGGCGCTTTCGTTAACACGTTCGACGAAGTCAATGCGACCGCGTCCCAAATAGCAGTCGTGCCTTCATCAGGCGGCGCCGCCAGCCGTGGACCAGTCGGTATTCCCATCAACGGCCGCCCGGCGCCAAGATACGCAGGCACCGCAATGTCCACTCGTTGCAGCACGCGATACACACTCACCACATCGCGCGTCAACTCCTGTTCCAAATACGCCAAGCCTGTGAACGGAACAATCGCGACCTGGTCGCGGTTCGACTTGATCACGTTTTCAATAAACAACCGTGCCGCAGCTTTCTCATCCGGCAACATTGCTTCCTGCGAACGGCTGACGTCGATCAGAAACGCAATCGCCAGCGCGCGGTCGGTTTCGCGTTGAAAGGTGAAAAGCGTTTGCGGCACGCCGTCTTCGAGCACTCGCACGTCCTCTGCTCGCAGCGTGATCACGAAACGGTGTTGCTTGTCCATCGCCGTGAACGGGAGGTTCGTGATATCCGACTCCACCCGAACCACGTCTTCCGGATCCTGGGCGGGCACGCGAAAACCGGCTACCAGCACCACAACGAAAATGAGCAACGCGCTCTTCATAACTCGTTTACCTGGGACCGCAGGCGTCTCGCCTGCACGTCACGGCAGCGCCGGAATCGTCAACAGGCAGGCGAGACGCCTGCGCTCTCAGCTACACCCTTTCACATAGTTCTTCGTCGAAGCAGGAACGCGGCGATCACAAACAGAACGATGATCAATAACACCCATTTCATATCGCATACCTTTCTACTGTGGCAGTCCGATCCGTCGCATTAGCTCCACAAACCGCGGGTCCTTTCGATAAGGATCGAATTCGAAAGACACGCCCAGGATAGTCATTCGAAAGTCTCGGTCTTCGTATGCCTTCTCCAACCAGGAAAGCGTTTGTTCTTTATCGCCAAGTCGCGCATAGAAAGTTGCTAGCACAAACGGAGGCTGCTTTCTATTCGACTGCGAAATCGTCTGGTCTACCACGACCTTGAGGAATCCGTTCCAACCTGACTTTTGATAGGCCTCCGTCATTTTCGCCAACTGCTCCGGCGATGCTCTCGCCACAGTCGCAGCGTTCGTGTACTCACGCACGGCGTCGTCGTACATGCCTTTCGCCTCATACGCTCGGGCGAGAAAGTAATGCGCCGTCGGAAAATTCGGATCAAGTTCTATTGTCTTGCGATACTGCTCGATCGCTTCATCAAGACGTCGCGCGTCAAGCAGAATGTCGGCGTAGATGCGATTGATGATTAACGAGAGCGGGTCGAGTTCGAGCGCACGCCGGATCTCCGCAATTGCCTCATCGAAGCGCTTTGTCGCCGCCAGGTGTTCCGCCAGCCACTGGTGCGCCGTTGCATAGTTGGGATTCAGTTCAAGCGCACGGCGATACTCCCGCTCAGCAGTTGCAAAATCGTAGTCGTAATACGCAGCGATCTGGCCCAGCGACGCATGACCTTCGGCCAGCTTGTCGTCCAGCTCTAGCGACCTCAACGCCGCCTGCTTCGCTTTTGGCATCAGTTCGCGTGGCGATTCCAAACTGTATGCCGTAAGTAGCGTGAAAGTGTCGGCAAGTCCGGAATGGGCGAGTGCGTAATTCGGATCCGTATCGATGGCCTGCTGAAAAAACATTATCGCTTTCTGAAAATCAGGCACCGTGCGTTTGTTCCAATAAAAACGGCCCTTCAAGTACAGTTGATACGCCTCAGGGCTGGCGGTGTACTGCTTATTCGCACGCGACTGTTCCACACCCGACAACGTCGGCCGTAAGTTGTTCGTGATCTCGCGCGCAATGTCGCGTTGCACGGAAAGCATGTCGGCCAACTTACGTTCGTACTTCTCGCCCCAGAGTTGCTTGTTGTCGCGAATGTCGATCAGCTCGGCGCTGATCAACATCGTGTCGGCTCGTTGCTCAAGTCTGCCCGTCAATACGGACCGCACACCGAGGTCCTTGCCGATTGCGAGTGGATCGGATTCCTTTCCCTTGTAACGAAACACGGAACTGCGAGCGATCACTTTTAGGTTAGGCAACTGCGTCAAATTGTTGATGATGCTTTCAGTAAGACCATCCGAGATCCATTCCGCGTTTGCATCGTTACTTTGATTCGCGAAAGGAATGACAGCGATAGATTCGACGGCTATTTCGGTCGTGCGCGCGTGCAGGTAGGACCAAATGCCTACGGCCGACAAAGCTACAATCACAACCGCGACGACAATTGCTGTCGCAGTCTTGTGCTGCTTTATTCCATTAATGATGAACTCCGCACTCGACTCTTTCGTCGGCACTGCACGCGCCCCGGCGCCAGTCTCGCCCGGCACTTCGCGTGCAACCGTGGTGTCGGGATGCCACAACGTCTTCGCTTCTTTACTTGAAGAAGAACTCGGCACA
>DASZDV010000445.1:0-6375 GCA_035941575.1 Pyrinomonadaceae bacterium | reverse complement strand
TCAACCTCCTTCTCTAAACAATGGCGCACCACTGCTTCGATCGCCGGTGGCACTGAAACACCCATCGACTGAAAACTCGGCGGCGGCATTGTCAGGTGCTTCTTCATGATCGACGGAATCGAAGAACCCTTGAACGGCACGTCACCGCACAACATCTGATAAAGGATCACGCCGATGCTGTAGACGTCTGCGCGTGCATCCGGTTCTTCATCCGACCATTGCTCAGGCGCCATATAAAAAGGAGAGCCCATCAATCCACTCGTCTGCGCCTGAATAAAGGATCCGAGCAACTCGCCCGACTTGATCTTCGCCAGACCGAAATCGAGTATCTTTACCGCTTCCGCGATCGGAACGTCGTCCTGGACCATGATGTTCAACGGTTTCAGGTCGCGATGGACGATGTTCTGCCGGTGCGCAGCGCCGACGCCCGAAGCTATCGCGCTGATGAATTCCCACGCGCGTTGCGGCTGCATCGGGGCTTCCTTAGCCATGATCTCCTGCAACGATCTGCCTCTTACGAACTCCATCACCAGAAACGGCATCGTTCCGCGCGCGACACCGAAGTCGGTGACAGCAATGATATTCGGATGGCGTATCGCCGCGGCGGCGAGTGCTTCTTGCCGGAAACGCGTGGTGAGCATCGGATCGTTTCCGACCAGATCCGGAAGGATGACTTTGATCGCGTGTGAAGTCTTTAGAAAGATGTGGCGCGCCTGAAAGACGACACCCATGCCGCCTTGCCCGAGCCTTCGCTCGAGCAAGTAACGGGCATCAATCGTGGGTTCTCCAAGGAGGGTTGGCGCAGTCGGTTCGCCGTCCTGAGGGCAGTGGTCAGTCTCGTCGGGATAACACCGCCTGCACTTGGGGCACTCTTTCATCTAGAGGAGTATACATCACCTTATTACAACGTTTACGAGACGTTCGGGCACGACGATCACTTTCACGACCTCACGTCCATCAATCAGCGCGCGCACTCGCTCATCGGCCAGGGCAGACTGCCGCAGTTCGTCTTCCGACACGCCCGGCGACGCAATTACGCGCGAACGCAGCTTGCCGTTGACCTGAATCGGAATCTCCAACTCCTCACGTGCGGCGAGTCCGGGATCGGCCACGGGCCAGCGTGGCACTTGCTTCAACAAACCTCCCTCGTGCCCCAGTCCATCCCACATCTCTTCGGAGATGTGTGGAGCAAACGGAGTCAGCATGATCACCAGTGCTTCCAACGCCTCGCGCACGGCAAACACATCCGAGTCCGAAGCAGTTGCTGGATCGGCGTTGAAATCATTCAATTGATTGAACATCTCCATCAACGCGGCCACACTCGTGTTCAAGTGCAAACCCTCGAAGTCACTCGTGATCTTCGCGATGGTCTGGTGTGTCTTGCGTCGCAATGCGCGCGCACCGTCACTAGAGTCCAGCGCGTCTGATTCAACTGCCGCGTTGGAGAGTCTCTCATGCCAACGCCACACCATCGTGTAAACACGTCGCAGAAAACGCACTGCGCCTTCAATGCCTGTTTCGGACCAACGCAGTTCGTTCTCAACCGGCGCCGCAAACAACACGAACAGCCGCGTCGCATCGGCGCCAAACGCCGCAATCATCTCGTCGGGATCAACTCCGTTGCCGAGACTCTTCGACATCGCTTTCCATTCATCAGTGCCTTCGACGCGGTTAGTGACCATGCCCTGCGTCAACAGTCTCTTCACCGGCTCGTCAAAATCGACCAGCCCGATGTCGCGCATGAACTTGGTCCAGAACCGCGTGTAGATCAAATGCATTACTGCATGTGAATCGCCACCAATGTATTGGTCCACGGGCGTCCAATGGCGAGTGATTACGGAATTGAATGCTTCGTTGTCGTTGCGCGGATCGCAGTAACGGAAGAAGTACCAGGACGAATCGACAAACGTGTCCATCGTGTCAGTGTCGCGCCGCGCGGGACTGTCACAATTCGGACAAGTGGTGTTGACGAACTCCGGCACACCTGCCAATGGTGATTCACCTGTTCCAGTGAACTCAGCAGTGTCCGGCAAAACGACGGGCAGTTGTTCGTAAGGCACCGGCACCATGCCGCAGTTGGGGCAATAGATCACCGGCACCGGCGCGCCCCAGAAACGCTGGCGTGAGACGCCCCAATCGCGAATGCGATAAGTCACGGCGGGCTCTCCAAATCCGTGCGCTTTCGCATACTCGGCCATCTCCTTGATCGCTACTTCCGACAGCTTGCCGCCCCACTCGCCGCTGTTTATCAACACGCCGTAGCCAGTAAACGACTGACGTATTTCCCCAGACGCGTCGCCCGCAGTCGTCTGCACCGGCTCGCCCTTGATCTGATCGTGAGTGGCAGGAGCAATCACCTGGCGAATCGGCAGCGAGTATTTCTGCGCAAACTCAAAATCGCGTTCATCGTGCGCCGGAACACTCATCACCGCGCCCGTGCCGTATTCCATCAGCACGTAATTAGCAACCCACACGGGTACAGGTTCGCTGCTGAACGGATTGATCGCCAGCGCGCCGATGTTGAGTCCTTCTTTCTCTTCTTCGGCTTCGCCGGTACGCGTCGCTCGTTGTTGTTTCACCTTTTCGGCAAACGCCTGAATGTCGGGCTTCAACAACGACCCTTCCAGAATCTCGTCCAGCAATGGGTGCTCAGCGGACACGATCACAGCGGTCGCGCCATAGATAGTGTCGATGCGCGTGGTGAACACCCGTATCTTCTTGCCGGTGTCCTTGATCTGAAAATCTATGAACGCTCCTTCACTGCGTCCGACCCAATCGCTCTGCCGTTTCAGAACTTTCTCGGGCCAGCCCGCTTCGATCTGTTCGATGTCGCGAACGAGCTGCTCCGCGTAATCCGTGATGCGCAGGAACCACTGCTCCAGATCGCGCTTCTCGACTTGCGTCCCGCAACGCCAGCAGATGCCACCGGACGACTGTTCGTTCGACAACACAGTTTCTTCTTTGGGACACCAGTTGACCTGCGACACTTTCTTATAAGCCAGCCCGCGTTCCAGCATCTTCAAGAAGAACCACTGGTCCCACTTGTAATAATCAGGCCGGTGCGCAGCGATCTCCCGAGACCAGTCGTAACTGAGTCCGAGACGCTGTAATTGGCCGCGCATGTGCACGATGTTCTCTTCGGTCCAGTCGCGTGGATTCACGCGCCGCTTGATCGCGGCCTGTTCGGCCGGTTGGCCAAAGCTGTCCCAACCGATCGGATGCAGCACGTTGTAACCCTGGAGACGTTTGAACCACGCCAACGCGTCGCCGATGCAGTAGTTGCGCACGTGCCCCATGTGCAGGAAGCCCGACGGATATGGCAGCATCTCGAGCGCGTAGAACTTCTCGCGCGGATCGTCTTCCGTGGCTTCGAAGACGCCGCTTTCCGCCCAGCGCTGCTGCCATTTCTTCTCTATCTGTTCAGGAAAGTATTTTTCGTCCATAACATTCATCCACTTACACTTAACATGTTTTCAGCAAACCACACAAAGCGTTGAAGCCTTGCCCTGGTCATTTCAAGTTGCTTTTTGAGTGTGGAGTCGCCGCTCTGACAGACCACGCGCTCAGGCGCGGCGCAGAAGCGGCACCGTTAGGACGAGCTTGGTTGAAGGTCTCACGAAAAACATTGCCCCAATTCTACACACCTGAGTGCTGATCGGCAATAAAACTCCTCAGCATGGCAAGGTTCTTGAGGTCGGCGCGGGGGTCGTCGTAGGGCGTTTCGAGAATGAATGCGGCGTGTTTCAGTTTGGGGTGCTGTGCTACGCGGCGGAGGGCGTCCACGCCGATGTGGCCTTCACCGATGTGCCAGTGACGATCCACACGGGAGTTATAGACTGCACGCGAATCGTTGAAGTGAATAGCGCGAACGTTTCTCACGCCCACGGTTTTCTGCACTCGTTGGATTAAAGCTTCGAGACCGTCGGCCTCGCGAATGTCGTAACCGGCCGTGAAAGCGTGCGCCGTATCCATACACACGCCGAGCGGAAGCTTGGGGCAGAGGCGCATGATCTCCTGAAGATGTTCGAAGCGATGTCCGATACAGTCTCCCTGTCCGGCTGTGTTCTCGAGCAGAATACGGAACGTGCCGAGCTTGAGTCCTTTGCACGCAAGCTTCAGACTCGCCGCACATAACGCAATGCCGTCCGCTTCACACGCACCGCGCGAACTGCCAGGATGGACCACGAGGTAATCCACTCCCAGAAACAACGCCCGCACGACCTCTTCACGAAACGACTCGCGCGACTTCTGCAACATTGCGTCATCAGCCGTCGCCAGATTCACCAGGTAGTTGCAGTGAATTAAGACTGGCGAGATCTTTGTTTGACGGCGCGTCTGGCGAAACAGGAGAACGTCTTCGACTGTCAACGGCTTCGCCATCCAGCCACGTGGATTGCGTGAGAACAACTGCACCGTATCGCAGCCTGTGTCTTTCGCTACGATCAGCGCGCTGTGCAATCCGCCTTTGATAG
Source organism: Pyrinomonadaceae bacterium (assembly GCA_035941575.1). Taxonomy (GTDB): domain Bacteria; phylum Acidobacteriota; class Blastocatellia; order Pyrinomonadales; family Pyrinomonadaceae; genus PSRF01. The sequence continues at coordinate 1,903 of DASZDV010000445.1, read as the reverse complement.
GAGCGTGAAAACCGATTCTCGGTCGAGTCTTTGATGTGCGAGGCATTACTTTCCCTGCTGCGCGTCCATGACTCGCAACATATTTCCACCCAGGATCTTGTCGACGTCAGCTTCCGAGTAACCACGGCGCAAAAGTTCTTTAGTGAGATTCGGCAAATCCGCCACAGTTGCGAGATCCGCGGCTGTCGCCTGCACGCCGTCAAAATCTGATCCAATCCCGACGTGGTCCACACCCACGAGTTTTACGATGTGGTCGATGTGGTCCACGATTCGCGAAACCTGGACCGCCGGCAGCCGTTTCGCGTACTCGCGCGCGCGCACGCGATCGCGCGCCAATTTCTTGTGCACGGCATCGCCAGGCTCATTGGCCGAAGCTTGTTGCACCAAGGGAGCGATCTCGACATCGACTTTTTTCTTGAGTTCACTCCAACCCGGTTCGAGATGTTCAGGATAGAAGATGACGTTCACGACACCACCTGTATTCGCTAAAGCACGAATCATGTCGTCGGTGAGGTTACGCGGCACGTTGGCAATCGCGCGGCAGGCAGAGTGAGTCGCAATAACGGGTTTCGTTGATGTGTAAACGATGTCCCAGAACGTCTTGTCTGAAACGTGTGAGACATCAACCATCATTCCCAGCCGGTTCATCTCACGTACGACGTTCTTCCCAAACTCGTTTAGACCACGCGTCGCGCCGACGTCATCGCCTGACGATCCGGCCCAACTGGTACTAACGCTCCACGCGGGAGACATGTAGCGCACGCCGAGGTCGTAATAGCGCTTCACGTTTTCCAGTTTCTCGTCAATTGCATAGCCGCCTTCGAGGCCCATCAGGGCCGCAATTTTTTCATCTTGCGCGGCGCGCCGAACATCCTCGGAGGTCGTGGCGAGTTGCCACGTTTCGGGGTGTTTTTCCGCCAGTGCACGGATGGCCGCAATCTGATCGTCAGCACGCTTTACGGCCCGCTCTCCTCCTCCTCCGAACAACTGCGGCTCAACCCAAATGGAGAAAAACTGTGCGTCCAAACCGCCTGCTTTTGCGCGTACCGCGTCAAAATGGCCGTCTCTTAGCTGAGTTTGCAGGTCCACGTGCTCATCGAGGACGCGTTGCACGGTGTCAGCGTGCATATCGATGGCTATTGCGCGTTTATGAATACTGAGGGCGTCGTTGGCAGTTTCCTGGGCCAGTTTTGCGGTTTTATTGTCCTGGTTCATGTTGGTGTCACGGCAGCCGGAGAGAAACGTTGCGGCCAAACAGAGGGTAATAAAATAGTGTGATTTAAGCGAATGCATTCGGACGTTGCGCAAGCATCATTGCAAGAGGCAAGCGTTCTTGCCAAGCGAACTGCAACTACTGTATTTTGCACTGTCCCCACGTATTTTCCTTAAGGAGTAACTTCATGTTCTCAAAAGACGGAGCCACTAAGGATGTAAAAACGCCTCGCATTTGCGACGTCGTTTGGCATGACGGCGAGTTCATCAAATGGGCCGACGCGCGTGTGCATGTCATGTCGCACGTACTGCATTACGGTTCAAGTGTCTTCGAAGGCATCCGATGTTACTCAACTAAACGTGGGCCAGCCGTTTTCCGTCTGCGCGAACACATGCAGCGGTTTCTGAATTCCGCGAAGATCTATCGCATGGACCATCCATGGACTCTTGACGACCTCTGCGAAGCGGCGGTTGAAATCGCACGGCGCAGCGGGATGGATCAGTGCTACATCAGACCGATCCTGTTTCGTAGTCTGGATGAAGGGCACCCGGCGTTTGGCGTTAATCCGTTTCCCAACCCGCTGGCCTGCTACATCGGCGCCTGGGACTGGGGCAAGTATCTTGGCGACGAGGCGATAGAGCAGGGCGTGGACGTTTGCGTCTCAACCTGGAACCGCCTGACACCTAATTC
>DASZDV010000444.1:0-5236 GCA_035941575.1 Pyrinomonadaceae bacterium | reverse complement strand
GTTGCAGCCGCACGTAAAGCTTCTGACGATGCGCTTAGCGTGCCTGGGTTAACAATGGCTGTGCAGGCCGACGAATTCAGAGACTTGCGCGCGCGGTCCATTGCGGCGGGCAGTGTTCCTGATGTTTCTGACGCTCCGCATACCGTACTGGCAAACATTTTGAAAGGCAGGATTGAGGATCTCGAAGGTTGGGCGCTCTTCAATCAGGAGAAATATCCGGAAGCGATCGAACATCTGAGGCAGGCGTCAGAGATTCTGCCGGTGAACACGCCTGCGTGGCGCACGGCCGTTTGGCATCTCGGCGCGACCTACGAACAAACGGGTGAAAAAGAAAAAGCACTTGATAACTACATCAAGAGTTACAACGGCGGCGATCCCGATCAGATTCGTCGCTCTGTCATCGAACAGCTCTATCGCAAGATGAATGGCTCGCTCGATGGACTCGACGCGCGCATGAGTGGACTCCCGACGGAACCGGCGAAGACTGATACTGCGCCGTCAGCGAAACCGGAAACCACGGAACCCGCAAAACCCGAGACGGCTGAACAGTCAAAGCCGGAAACCCCTGAAGCGCCGAAGCCTGAACCGTCGCCAACGCCGGTCGAAAACACGCAACCACCGTCCGACGAAGCTCTGCGAAACGCGGCTTCGCGTCTGCGGTCGTCAATAAAAATCACGGGCCGCATCCTCGACGCCAACAAAGCGCCGTTGCCGAATGTGACTGTAGTTTTGATTAGTCCTTCGGGAAGTGTGCTGGCGGCGACGACGGACAGCGAAGGTAATTACTCATTCACTGTCGCGCCGTCGCAAAAAACGTATCGAGTGATACCGTCGAAAGACGGCTACAGCTTTGCGCCGTTAGACCGTACGTTTGCCGCCCTCATCGACGACCAGAGAGAGGCAGACTTCATCGGCTCGAAGCCCTAACAGGCACAGATCTGTGGCCTAATTGCCCGCAGGTTTACCGTCAGCGTCGTACACCTCGACCTTGCCGTACTTTGTCAGCATTTCCTTCGCTTTCGAAGCGTCACTCACAGCGACAATCTGCAAGTGCCCAAGGTCGATGTATTTCTGCGCAACGCGCTGCACGTCATCGGCAGTAATCGCCGTCACCTTCTGCGGATATGTATCCCAATAATCCGCCGGCAGGTTGTAAAGCTTCTGCAAGATAACGTTCGCCAATAACGTTTGCGGTTGCTCGAGCGAGAGAGCAAAGCCGCCGATAATCGAGCGTGATCACGCGGAGACCGTTCTTCAAAGTCGTTTCTTTGAAGTCAACCCGCACGCTGCGGGCGGTTTGAGCTTGCCCGGGAGAACGGCCAGCGCGCAGACAAAGAGAGACAATAAAAACTTGGAGACGCGTCTCATGAATCAACTCCTTTGTAATGTGGATAGTGCTCTCAACGAGCAAGGATGCCGGAAATCACACTGTATTTGGTGGTTACAAGAGTGTCAGGCGGCGACGTAAGCCTCTGCACTATCTGCGCAGTGAGCCAACCGAGAGCGCGTTATCGCCATCCAAAAGCCTCGCAGCGCATTCCTCTTACTGGTTGGAACGGCTGTATAATCGTCTGCAAAATCGATCGAAAGCTATGAAGAGATTAAAGCCCATCTTGCCCGGCCTCATGGCGGCTTTTGCCGTCCTGATGTTCGCCCTGTCGGGAAAGTCACAACAGCCCGCTCCTCAGCAGCCGGCCAGCCGTTTTGATGTCACCAACTACCGCATCGAGGTTCAGATTATTCCTGAAGAGCACATGTTGCGGGCCGGCGCGGATGTGACTTTTACGCCGCTGGATGCGACCCGTTCCGTGGTGTTCGAGCTCAACGGTTCGTTGAAAATAGACAGTATCGAAAAGGACGGCAAAGCCCTGACAGGGTTTGTACAGGACCCCATTGGTGTCGGTGCGCTTGGGCCAAGCGTGCGTATCGACCTGGGCCAGGTCGTCCCGGCAAATCAGCCCGTGACGCTGCGCATTCGATGGAAGGGCGCATTGATTTCCCCGGAAGGCGGACCGCTTGCGACCAGGCGGCTGGCCTACGTGGGCACTGAAGGTTCTTACCTCATGTATGCGTCGCGCTGGTTTCCGTTCCACGACTACGCCGCTGACAGGGCGACATCCGACATCACTTTCATCGTTCCTTCGGGCTTACAAGTAGCCGGAACGAGCGACGATCCGGTTGTAGGTCAACCGGATCCGAAAGCCGGTGCCGTGCGTTATCGCTTTGTGCATCGTAAGCCGGTGCTGATTGGAAATTTCGCTGCGGGCCAATACATCAATCGGAACCTCCGTTATCACAATTACGAACTTCAGTTGTACGCGCTGCCCGGCAGCGAGAAACGACTCGATGCTTATGCGGAGCTCACCGGAAAGGTGCTCGAGTTCTACACAAAACAGTACGGCGCGCCGTTGTTTGGTAATCGACTCGTTGTCGTGCAGATCGACGACGAGAGTTTGGATACGTACTCCGGTCCCGGAATGGTCTTCCTCTCAACCAAGATGTTCGATGCTTCGCGGCCGGTGCCGGAAGAGAAGCTCCAGCGCGAGATCGCGTACCAGTGGTGGGGTCAAACTGTTGGTCTGAAGTCGTTCGACGATGCGTGGTTGTCGCAGGGACTCGCTGAATGGAGCGCGTTTGCATTTCGCGAAACAACTTTGACCGCCGGTGGTCTCGACGCCGCGCAGCGTGAGCAACAGGAGCGAGCATTGACGTTTGAACAGACAGCTTCAATCGCTCGTGCTCCGAGTGCGCTGGACGATCAGTCAGCAGCTTATCAGTCGATCGTCTTTTACAAAGGTTCGATGATCTTTCGCATGTTGCGCGAAACAATCGGACGCGAGAACTTTGATCGACTGCTGCGAACCTTCCTCGACAACTATCGCGGTAAGAACGCTTCGATCGACGAGTTTGAGAAACTCGCAACCCAGATCAGTAATAACAACCTGCGCTACTTCTTTGCCCAGTGGATCGAAGGAACAGGAGTGCCGGAGTTTACCGTCGATTACCAGATCATTCGCACGCGTGCCGGTAAGTTTCGCACGCGCGGAACAGTAAAACAGAACCTCGAAACACTTCGCATGCCGGTCGAGCTGATGTTGCGTGCTGAAGGCGACAATCAACAGACGACAGTGCGCATCGAGGGCCGTAGCGAAGATTTCGATTTCGAGTCGAATGGCCAGCCGATTGAGGTGATCGTTGATCCAAACAACAAGATACTGCGCATGTCAGACGAGTTGCGGGTGTCGATCATTGCTCGTCGCGGTATCGAGCAGATGAAGGAAGGCATTTATGCAGAAGCGCAGCAGCAGTTTGAAGCGGCGCTGAAGCTCGATCGTTCCAACTCCTGGGTCTATTACAACCTTGGATTGCTGTTCCTCGAGCAGCGCAACTGGCAACAGGCACTCGATAATCTCGAAGCATCGCTGATCGGTAATCTAAGACCAGCCTGGATCGAAGCGTGGGCCCACATCAAACGCGGCAACGCGTACGATGCAAAGGGTGAGCGCGAGCGCGCCGTCGGGGAATACAAAAAAGCACTCGCGTCGGGAATTGACTACGACAACGCGCAAGCAGTGGCGAAGAAATATATCGCGACGCCCTACGATCCGAAGGCCGCCCAAGCAGTCGAAACGCAGGCTGTTTCACCCAGCAATTAGGAATAGATTCCTAATTGGACCTATACCGCTACAATCGCGATCTTCTTGCTGTCCGCCAAGCGGATCATCTCGTCTCGATCAAACATCAGCGTCTTACCCGCAGTAATACACAAGCAAGTCGCGCCCGCTTCGACCATTGCTTCGATCGTCGGCATACCAACAACCGGCACATCAAAACGCATATCCTGATTTGGCTTCGCGATTTTTACGACCGTTAGCCGCCCCGAAACCAACGAACCTGCGCGCTTGATCGTTTCATCAGTTCCTTCCATCGCTTCGATCGCCACACACGCTTTGCCGCGCACCACGATCGTTTGGCCGAGATCCAACCGCGCGATCTCACATGCAACTTCTAACCCGTATTCGATATCTTCACGTTCGTGTTTGTCCGGTTGGCGCCGCGTGAGTGAACCGCTCTCCGGAAGATGGTTGTGAAGAAAACAGGTTGAATCGATCAACTCGATGCCTTCGCTTTGCAACTCCGAAGCAATCGCGCCGATTAGCGAGTCGGTGTTGCGTCGCGGCAATTTGAGCAGCACTTTCAACATCCGCGCGTCAGGCACAGCGCGGCTGAAAATCTGCACGTGTTTCACCTGGCCCGCCATGATCGCTTTCTCGACGCCTTCTTCTTTGAAAAACCGGATCATCCGGCCGAGTTGGCCGATGCCCACCCACGTCACGCGATCCGCGAGCCGTTCTATTTCCGGATCAGTTTCTTCACGGATTGCCGCGACGACGATCTCAGCGCCTGACTGCCGCGCGCCTTCAACTACCATGAAGGGAAACTTTCCGTTGCCCGCGATCAGTCCGAACTTCATTTGGTAACGCCGCGACTCGAATCTTCGATGAAACGAAGCACGTAGGACACTTCAGGAGAGTCAGTAATCTCGTTCCTGATGCGTTCAACCGCCTGGCTGGTGTTGAGTTTTGCGGAAAGCAGTAGATGGAATGCGTGATGAAGCGCGTCGATCGTCGCGCGCGGATAACCGCGACGCTTCATGCCGGTGATGTTCAAGCCGTAACACTTCGCGTGATTGCCGACGGTCAAAGCAAACGGCAGCGCGTCTTTGACGACGACTGAGTAGCCTCCGATGTACGCTTCTTTCCCGACGCGGCAGAATTGATGAATGCCGGAGTACGCGCCGACGTTCGCGCGGTCTTCAATAGCAACGTGGCCCGCGAGTGTTGCAGCATTGGCCATGATGACGCCGTCGCCGATGAGACAATCGTGCGCGATGTGCGCCTGGGCCATGATCAGGCAATCGTCGCCGAGACTCGTCAACATGCCGCCGCCCGCGGTCCCACGATGAATCGTCACGAACTCTCTAATCTTGTTCCGCGCGCCGATGCGTGTCTCAGACGGTTCGCCTTTGTATTTCAAGTCCTGCGACGCCAGACCAATCGAGACGAACGGAAAAACATGCGTCTCCTCACCTATCGATGTGCGGCCGTCGATTACGCAATGCGATTCGAGGCGAACGTTGTCGCCAAGAGCAACGTCATCGCCGACGATACAGTACGGACCGACAAAACAGTCGTGACCAATCCTGGCCTTGGAACTAACAACCGCGGTTGGGTGA
>DASZDV010000443.1:0-7095 GCA_035941575.1 Pyrinomonadaceae bacterium | reverse complement strand
CGCTGCGCCGACGGTGCCAAACGCGGGGATTGGACCAAGTCCGCTAATGAGCAGGACATTCAAAACAATGTTGAGTACGGTCATCGAGATGCCGAGAAGCATCGGCGTGCGCGCATCCCCGGCAGAGCGCAAAGCGGTGCTGAACATGAAGAAGATCATCATGCCCAGGCTGAACACGAACATGATGCGCAAGAACGGCAACGCCTCCGCCTTAACATCCGGCGCAGCGTTGACGAGGGTGAGCAAATGCGGCGACACGAAATAACCAATCGGCGCCATGATGCCGAGCGCAATGAAGATCGCTGTAAGAAACGACTGATAAACCGTGCGATTCACTTTCTCTTCATCGTTCGCGCCGGCGAAACGCGCGACCAATACACTCATCCCCGTAAACAACGAAGAGATGAACACGATCACCACAATAAAAATCTGCCAGCTCACTCCGATCGCGGCGTTGGCTTTGTAACCAACCAAATTCCCGACCAGCACATGGTCCACAATGCCCTGTATCCCGCCGATTACGTTTGTCAGCATCGTGGGCCAGGCAATCTTCCAGACTGCCGGCCGTAACGGTCCTTCTACGATGGAGCGGTCGAATCGTTTTTTAGCGGAGAGTTCTTTCAAGCTTACGTACCTTAGCTAATAACCGCGGGTTCTCAATCTTCTCGGCAACGGATGCAAATTCAGGAGTGGCGCCCTGCCAGTGTAATTGGTCAACGTCGTCAAACAACGGCGCATCGGTCCGAAGGATCGCGAGCTCTTTGAAGAGCAACGCAAGAGGCCGATTCTCTTTACTAAGAACTTCCGGAGGAAAGTTCTCCAGTGGTCCATGACGATTGATCAACTGCGCCGCAGTCTTTGGACCACAACCGGAAATGCCCGGATAGCCATCAGCCGAATCTCCCACCAGCGCAAGGTAGTCAGGTATGAATCGCGGGTCTACGCCAAACTTCGTCCGAATCGCTTCGGCATTGCGAATGACGCCACTTCGCCGATCGACTTGCACTACACGATCGCCAACCACACATTGGGCCAGATCCTTGTCAGGTGTCCAGATGCAAATCTTCTCCGCTCGTTCATCGCGAGCGGCGAGATAAGCCGCCGATGCGAGAGCGTCGTCAGCTTCCAACTCGACCATCGGCCAAACCGTAACGCCCATTGCCACCAACGCGTGTTCGAGTGGCTCAAACTGCGCCCGCAGCGCCCGCTCGATACCCGCACCGGTCTTGTAGCCCGGCCAAAGCGTGTTGCGAAACGACTCGATTATGTGATCGGTAGCGACACCAACGTGCGTTGCGCCCTCATCAAGCAACTGCGCCACGGTTGCCAGCACGCCGGACACCGCGCCGAACGGCGGATCTGTTTTTTTGAACCTGCGAATTCCGTAAAAATGACGAAACAGTTCGTAGGTACCATCAAGAAGATGAACAATCATGTGGGGGCAGCTTAAAAAATTTTTGTAGCGGTGTCGATATGTAGGTCCCCCGTTCGATTAACCAGTAGAAAGGCTGATAAATATCGAAGGAGAAAGAAAATGCGAGTAATGGTCATTGTAAAAGCTAATAAGGAATCCGAAGCCGGAATCATGCCAACTGAGAAGATGCTGGCCGATATGGGAAAGTACAACGAAGAATTGGTTAAAGCGGGGATCATGCTCGAAGGCGAGGGTCTGCATCCGACGTCTAAAGGCAAACGCGTGAAATTTTCCGGTGGCAACAGGATCGTTACTGATGGTCCATTCGCCGAAACGCGCGAATTGATTGCCGGATTCTGGATTTGGAAAGTGAAGTCGATGGAGGAAGCAGTCGAATGGCTCAAGCGTGCGCCGTTTGATGGCGGCACGGAGTTAGAGATTCGACAGGTGTTTGAAGCAGAAGACTTCGGCGACGAATTCACGCCCGAACTGCGCAAGCAGGAAGACCGAATTCGTGCCGAAGCCGCAAAACTGAAGAACTCTTAATCCGTGGCTAAAAACCGAAACGGATTTGCAGTTGTATACGTCTGTTTCCGGCGGCGGCGCTGCCGCTTGGTCCAAATCCAAAGCCGCCGGCAGTCGACGTGGACTCACCAAATCGGGGCGAACTTAGGTTGCCAATCGGGTTTGTCAGGTTAGTGTGGTTCAGCAAGTTCTGAATGTTGACTGAAAAAGTCAGCGTGTAACGCTTCTCAGCGGCTGGTCCACCGGAAGGCCCTGAAGACTTGGCACCGGCCGGTTGCGGCTGACCCTGGCCTTGTGCGGGTGGCGTGGCCGGTTTAGCTCCCCCTGGTGGCGCGGCCGCCGCGGCGGGAGCAGGCAAGTTGCCGAACATGAACGATCGACTGATGCCAAGGTTCACTGAGAAGAAGGTCGGTCCAAGCCCGTAGTTTCGTGGAATCAAAGGCTGACCCGGATCGGGATTGAGATCGAAGTCGCCAAACCTGGTCTTCCGCAGATCTGCAGGATCAGTTTCCGCGGTGGCGAATGCGGGACGCTCGGTAAACAATCCATCGCCGTTTGTATCCCTGCCAGTGACGATGTTGAATGGACGGCCGCTCGAATACACGATAAACGGATTCAAATTCAGCTTGAGTTTCGGAAGTATTAACGTCCCGCCGACGAAGAAATTCGCGCCCGGAATAAATGCGACCCTCGAGTACTCACTCGTCAGATCATAAGTATCCGCCGGAAAACAACTCCCGATCGAACCAAAGATGCAGTCCGTGTCAGTCTTGCCTCTTCCCGTGCCGAAATTTGCAAACACTGAGAAGCCCTTGCTCATCTGTCTTCTCACGCCGCCGAAGAACCGGTAGTCGTTAAATTTCGCGCTCGACTCGTAGTAGTAAACGTCGCCGATGTTGCCCATCGGTCGCACACTGTTGTTTGGATCCGCGGGATCGTAAGTGCCCGGCAACGGCGCGTTGATGTTGCGCACGCGCAGTAGATGCTTGCCACGATAGTTGAACGCAACAAGAAACAGCGTGAACTTCGACGGCAACTGCCGCTCGAAGTTGATCGCGGTCATCACGAATGTGGGAGCTTGAAAATCCGGCGCGATGCGACGCACGACCTGTGGTGCAGCAAAAGCACTCAACGACTCGACTGTCGGAACGTTCGTGACGCCATCCAGCGAGAAAACTGCCTCGTCCAGTCGCGTGGGGTCAAACACGCGAAACTCGAGTTGATTCTCGCCGTTGAAACGATTGGCCAACAGTGTCGCTCTCTCACCAAAGCGATCGTAAAAGACTCCCATACCACCACGAATCACCATCTTAGGTGACGAATTGGATGCCGGCGCGCCTGGACCACCGCCAACGCTCGTCCCGCCGGGCGCCCACGCGAAGAACAGACGTGGTGCGAAGTTGTAATTGCTGCTGATGTTTGTTTGCCGTTCGTAACGCATGCCCATCGTGAACGTCAGATTCGGACGAACGCGCCACTCGTCCTGAACGAATGTGCCCAGATCGACCTGAGTGACCTTTGCTTCCGGATTGCCGCCTGCAATCGAAAACTGGGTCACACCTCCGCCGAGCAACCGCATGTCGGGATTGCCCTGAAAGAGCAACGTGCGGCGGTAGCGTTCGAGACTTGTAATCGGAACCAACACCGCGTCGCCGTTGGAGTCGCGCACGATTTGATTGTTTGCGTCGAGTTGTGGAGCGTCGCCGCCGGAGAACGAGTAGCTGCCGCCAAAGTTCGATGGTGCGAAGTCCGTGATGCGCACACCACGAAAGCGCGCGCCAAAACGCAAAATGTGACGACCTTTGGTCCAGGTGGAATAGTTCTGGAGTTCCCAACGATCCTCATTGACGTGGGCGAGTCCGACTCCGGAGCTACCCGCAATGAAAGCGTCCTGTACGACGATTGTTGGGATGAGGTTGTCGCCGTCCTGCCGTGAACGATTCCTGATGTACTGAAAGCGCGTTTCATTCATCAGCGTCGGACTCAGAATCGCTGTCTCGGTCACTTGCAGCGTTTGGAACGTGTTTGAACGATCGATGGCACGCTCCGGTAACGAAAAATCAGACGCGCCGACGTTTTCCGCTTCGGTGTGCGTGTAGGAGTAACGCACGACGAGCGTGTTGCCCTGGTTCAATTGATAGTCGAAACGCGGGCTGAACGAGAAGAAGCGCGTCGGAGTTACGAGCGCGACATTGAAAGGTTTCGGAACAAGATTCAAATCGAGGATCGTGGCGTTGATGATTGCGTTATCGTCGATGGTGCGTCGCTGAAAATCGATAAAGAACGACGACTTTCCTTTGGTAATTGGGCCACTGAGGCTCCCACCGGCATAAAGCACCTGATACGGCGCGCGGTGCGGCGCAAACGGATTTCTCGAGTTCAAACTTTCATCGCTGAAATTGAAGAACGTGCTTCCACGCAGTTTGTCAGCGCCCGGCTTCGTGAAGATCTCGATCTGGCCGAAACCGATGCCGCTGTTCTCCGCGTTGAAAGGGTTCTGGTTGACGCGCACTTCGCGAATCGATTCTTTCGGCGGCATGCGGCCGCCAGTGAAACCGTCGATAAAGATTTGTCCGCCGTTGGGTCCGGTAGAAGGACCGGCCATCGCCTGAACGGCAGAGGCCAAGGCATCGGGATCATCCGGCAACACGTCGAGGTCCTGGCCACGTAACACAACCGCATCAGCATTCTTCGTTGGATCGACGTTAAGCTCCTGATCTTCCGTTACGGTGATCACTTGCTTCTCGAGTGCAACGACGAGTTTTACGTCGTGAGTTGTGCGCCGGCCAGAGTCGATAACCAGGTCTGTTTTTTCGTAGGCACTGAAACCTGGCGCGACGGCGCGCAAGGTATATGCGCCGGGTGCAACGCCATTGAGCGTATAGACGCCTTCGTTGTTGGTGGTTGCGGTCTTCTGCGTTCCGTCAGCGGCAACGAGAGTAACGGTTGCACCTACAACTAACGCGCCGAGTTCATCTGAGACTTGACCACGTAACGAACCTGCGCGTTGTTGGGCCACACTCGTGCTGATGAACAGACAGAGCAAACACACTGCACCAAGAAGACTTTTCCTAAACATGCTCTTTACCTCTGTGTATCTATGTAGTCTGCGGCGGAGGACTACGGTCCGCCGAGACTCATCGCGCCCAACGATACTGCGGCCGGACGACCAGCTTGATTGTTCTGTAACAACGGACCAACACCGCTGACCACGGCAATCGCCGTGACGCGCGCGGGCTCCGCTCCCTTTGTGCTCGAGATAAGGATCGACTCTCCCGGCTTTAACTCCTGAAGCGTTACGGCAGGCAGTTGATCAAACATCTCCTGGAGATCTCCGCTGCCTTTCGCTGGTGTTGGAGTCGAACCACTGCCGGGTTTTGGCGGCATCAATGCGGCCAGTAACTCCGGCGTGAGCCGTTTCATGACCGAGTCTTTGCTCACCACGATCGTTACCGGTTGTTTACTTTGCGCGTCGTTGATCTTGATCTCCTGCTTTTCGCCGTTCACTTCCGTGATTGCGCCGCCGATCGTTTGAAACGACCCGGTGACGATCTCGTCAGCGCTGAACCGGCCGCCGTCTGAGCTTTTAGTTCCGAGTGCGCGAAGCTGATCGCCGGGTTTCAGTTCGTTGATCGCGCTCGGCTTGGCGTCGCTGAAGCGAACCGAATCGGGCGCGTAACGGCGAAACTTTGTTTCCGCAGTTGTTGCGATCACGATGGGCTTTGCGCCTTCCGCCGTGCGCGCGTCGATTGTGATCTCTTTGGTTTCACCGTTTACTGCGCTTATAGATCCTGCGATACCACGCTTGCCCCATTCTTCGCGTTCACGCTCGCGCTGCTGCGCGATGTCGCCTTTGCTCATCACGTAGAACTCGAGTGCCGGCAGGTTCTTTCGATCCTCCGACATCCGGCCGCGCGCGAATACGCTGTCGCCGACGCCGAAATCTGTTGGATTGATCTTGATGAACTTGTCTTTGGTCTTTTCGCCGGGAGGAATGCGCATGAAGACCGTGCGATCGCTAAGTGTGACGGTGACCTGGTTGCCGGAAGCAGTTGTGACGATTACCTGGCGCGTGTCTGATTTGAGCTCAGACACGACCCCCGTGACGCTCAGCGGAGTAATAGCGGAATCAGTGACCGGCGCAGGAGCGGAACTTGGTGTTTGCGCTGACAGTGGGAACGCGTTTGCGAACAAGACAAACACGTACAGCGCAATAAGGCTGCCGAACTTTCTCATGTTCTTCCTTTGGCGTAATTCGCAACTGATTTCCGCTCAAAATCAGTGGTTTTAGGCGCTCAAAGGAATAAACACCGCTCGGCTGTTTCTTTGTGGCAAGAAAATTTCTGTCGCCCTTTCAGGGCTCGGTTTGCTTGTTTGCTGATCCAGGGGCCGTGCTTCGCACGTGCCCCTGGCTACCTTCTGCTGCGCCTTCGGCGCTTAACCCCGAGTTCCAAAAGCGTATAAAGCGCTGCGGGTCCGGATGTAGATGCGGCCGTCGGCAATCGCGGGCGTGGCAAAACACTCATCATCCAGTTCGTTCACAGTCAGCACCTGCCAATCACCCGCGGCCTTCAACACTGACACTTGCCCGCCCTGACCGATCAAGAACACCTTGTCATCCGCAGCAACCGGCGACGAGAAATACTTATCAATCGCGCCATGCAGCCGTCCCTGTTTGATCACATTTCCCGTTGCCGGATCAAACGAGAGCAAAATCCCGCTGTCGTTAATCATGTAAAGCACGCCTTTGTACAACAACGTCGATGGCACTTGCGGCACGGGCTTCTGATAACGCCACCGGATCGCAGTCGCGGACTGATCGCCGACGCCCCCCATCTTGATCGCGAGCAATCCATTCTCCGACGCCATCATCGCGCGAAACACTTCCCAATCTTTCGCGTCGAGTTTCTCGTTCCGATCCATGTCGAACGCTTCGAACGCGGCGTTCAAGATCTTGTCCATGCGTTCCGTTCCGGTTGCTTCCGCTTTCGCAATCTGACGGTCGCTATCTTTGTCGTAACGTTTTAGCGCTTCGTCGAACGGAATGGTTGGAACCTGTTGTCCAGGTTGGTTCTGCGGAAAGCCCCAGCCGTTGATGTAGAGATACTCGGAATCATGACTAGCTATCGACTTCATCTCGCACGCGAGACCACGAA
>DASZDV010000442.1:0-4780 GCA_035941575.1 Pyrinomonadaceae bacterium | reverse complement strand
TGGATCCCGCTCAGCACGAGAAGGCGATCGGAGACTTCAAACGTGAGTCACTGTTATTGACGGCACTCGAGCATCCGTGCATCCCGACGATCTATGACTACTTTTACGACGAAACGTTGAGTCGTTTCTATCTCGTGATGAAGTACATCTCGGGAGGCGATCTCGCTTCGCGCATGCGTGCCGCCATTGGCGGAAAGCTCGACGAGAAGACAGTGACTGATTGGGGCATGCAAGTGGCCGACGTGCTCGACTACCTGCATTCGCGACCCAAACCGATCATCTATCGCGATCTCAAACCCGCGAACTTGATGATCGACGGCAACACGGGACGCGTGATGTTGATCGACTTCGGCATCGCGCGTTGGGTGTCGCAGCAGGAGAAGGGTGTCACCGCAGTTGGTACGATGGGTTACGCGCCCCCGGAACTTTTCAGCGGGCGAGTGCAGCCCGCATCCGATGTTTATAGTCTTGGCGCGACCATGTTTCACCTGTTGACCGCAGCCGATCCGCAGGACAATCCGCTATTGATCTTCGACTTCTCGAAAAACCCGCGTCCACGTCAGATCAATCCGGCAATCTCAAGCGAGATGGAACAGATCCTGATGCGTTCAGTTGAGTACAGACCGGAAGATCGTTATCGCACGGCCGGTGAAATGAGAAACGAACTCGCGGTCCATCTCGAGAAGTTAATGTCGGGACGCGTCAGTTACGGCATGCCGGCGCCGCAGCTCGGTAGCGAGACCGTGCAAGTGCAAACGGTCTACTGTGGTTTTTGTGGCGGGCGCATTGCTGCTGACGACGTTTTCTGCGCGCATTGCGGCGCGCGCCAGCCATTGGCTGGTGTCGGATCCAGCGCACTGTTGCACACGACGCGACCGACGGCGAAGCTGGTCGTTACGGGCACCACCGAGCTCGATGCTTCGTTCATACTTCAGAAGGACAGCAATCTGCTCGGCCGCACGGATCCACACTCGAACATCTTTCCGGAGATCGACCTGTCGCGGTTCGATCCCGAAACTAAAGTCTCACGACGCCACGCGCGTATTTGGATCGAAGGTGAAACGTTTTTAGTCGAAGACCTCGGCTCGGTGAATGGAACTGTAATCAACGACTCCGTCAGACTTGCGCCCAGACAACCTCGGGTACTCGACAGCGGTGACAAACTGCGCGTCGGGGAAACGACGTTGCACTTTCTGGTGGGGTAAGAGATCTCCTTGTCATCAGTGTCTAAATACGTCGGAAAAACCGGGGCACGGATGACGCGGACACGTCTGCACGTGCCTTTTGCCCTTCGTTGCGGTGCTTTCCTGATCGACTACATTGTGCTGATTTCACTGGTCGTACTCGGTACCCTTTTTGCGCGTATGCTTGGTGGAGGTGCTCGCTCGGCGGGGAGTACCGCCGAAACAGCCGCGATTCTGTTGGCCGTCGTGATTGCGTTCTTGAACCTCGGAGTGCTGCCCGGCCTTACGGGGCTGACACTTGGAAAGTGGGCCGCAGGGTTGCGGATACAGCGAGTTGACACTGGAAATCCGGGAATTGGCCGCGCACTGTTGCGACACTTCGTTGGATACCCGTTGTCGTTGATTACATTTGGGCTTGGGTTTTTAGTGGCAGCAGTAACCGTGCAAGGTCGGGGGTTGCACGATATGATTGCCGGCACCGTCGTCGTTCGTGAAGGTTCATTTTAGTTGGTAGAGGAGACACAGACAGCTTCTGAAAAATGACCGAGCTAATAGTTAAATACCCCGATCGCACTCCTGACCACTTCCCACTTGGGCGGCTGCGCATAACTATCGGCCGTTCCGCGAGGAACGATCTCTGTATTCCCGATCCATTTGCTTCGCGCGTACATGCGGAAGTGCGGCGCGAGGGTGACGAGTATGTGTTGCAGGATCTCGGTTCTGCGAACGGTACGCTCTACAACGGCGCGACCGTGGATGGCGCCGTGCATCTGACCGCCGGTGGTCGCATTCAGATCGGCGAGACTGAGATCATTTTCGACGATGGCACCTACAACTCGAGTATGGGCGCCACGATGATCACCGATAACACGAGCAGTCTTCCCGAAGCGACGATCGCGCTCGCTTCCGGCGATCGGACCACTTCCGGATTGCTCGAAGCGATCGAAGGTGCACGTACGCAACCGGAAGACATTGTCTCGTCGTCGACCGCAGCCACACCGAAAGCCAAGCATGGCGATCTTCTCGCGCTTATAAGCAAAGTGGGAATTACGTTGCTTTCTTCCGGAACGCTGAATGAGACACTCGAAAACATCGTGTCGCTGGTCTTTGAGGCGGTTCCTGCCGATCGTTGTTTGATCATGATGCGCGATCAGGGCAGTGAGGATCTGAGAGTTGCTGTGGCGCGTTTGCGTGACCGAGTGGGAGAAGTAGGTGAGATTCGCGTCAGTCGCAACGTGCTCGATGAAGTGGTGATTCGAGGGAATTCGGTGCTGACGTCCGACGCCCAACACGATCCGCGTTTCGCGAGCGGCACGATGGTGTTGCAAGGTGTGAGATCCGTCTTAGCAGTTCCTCTCGGCGTTGAGGACAAAGTGTTCGGCATCATCTACGCCGACTCGCCCATCGCTGAAGGACGTTTCACTGGAGACCACTTGAAAGTCCTGACGACGCTCGCTTCCGTTGCGGCTATTCGCGTGGAGAATGCAAGGCTCGTCGAGGCGCGTTTGGAACGCGAACGATTCGAACGTGAGTTGGCGCTCGCGAGTGAAATACAACAGCGGTTTCAACCCACCGCGCCTCCGCATGTTGACGGTTATGAGCTCCAGGGAATCAGTTTTCCGTGTTACGAAATCGGCGGAGACTATTACGACTTCATCGAGCGTGAGGATGGACGTCTCGTGATTGCGCTCGGAGACGTATCGGGTAAGGGAACTGCCGCGGCGTTGCTCATGTCATCGTTGCATGCGGCGATTCACGCGCAGTCGGCGTCGCACGATTCGCTCGTGGCAACGATCTCGGCGGTCAATCGTTATCTGGCGGATAACATTCCCGCGAACCGTTTCGTTACGTTGTTCTATGCTGAGTTGGATCCGGAGTCGGGCGCATTGTCGTTTCTGAACGCAGGACATAATCCACCGCTAATCGTTCATTCGGCAGGCACCGTTGAACAGCTTGCGTCGGGTGGGTTGCCGCTTGGGATCAAGCCGGACGCAGAATATCGCGAAGGGCGCACTCAGTTACAGAAGGGCGATGTGCTTGTTGTGTATTCGGATGGTGTGACTGAGGCGGTTAGTCCGAGTGGAGAAGAGTTTGGCGCGACGAGGTTGTATGAAGTTGTTGCGCGGAATATCAACGCGTCGGCGGCCGGGATTCGCGACCGAATTGAGTCGTCGTTGACGAAGTTCGCGCAAGGGACGAGCGCCGCCGACGACATCACGCTCGTGATCGTGAAGCGGCAGGCGGAAGCGAAACTCAGCGCCAGCGCCGGCGACTAAGCCACAAAAAGGCACAAGAAGCACAAAACCAGACAGGAGGTCCCGGCGCTCCTCGTTTGTGCCTCTTGTGCTTTTTTGTGGCCTAAGGCCGGCGTAGCGTGTCTTCCGCAAAGGTGGTCCACTTTCCTTCCTTGTTCTTCTGCTCACCCAGAAACCTCCACGTCTTCTCGCTCGGATTCCACGTAAACGTGTTGTGAAACGGACCGTCCGGGTATTCAAACACAAACTTTATCGCGTTGCCTTCGCGCTTCCCGTAACCCAAGGTCTCTGAAAACCGCCCGCCGAACACGTCGATCCAATGCGCGACATAGCGTTCACTCGTGTTGTCGTAACCCACAAACACGATCGCTTCATAATTCGCCGGCGTCGCGACGTCCTTCATGTGAATCCTGAGAAACTGGTGATTCAGCACCCAATCGACGGTCACCGTGTTCTCCACTAACCGTCCACGAATCTTTCGCGACAGTTTCCATTCACCAACCAGGTTGTCGAGCAATTCGTCTTTAAACGGCCGGTGTGGTCCATCGAGCGTCTCCTGCGCCATAACGATCTGTTGACCACCAAAGACGTGGGACATCGCCAGCATCAGAACGACAGCGGAACCAAAACGATAGATGATTGTTTTCATAAGGGCATGGTAGTGTAAGGCAGTCTTGAACTCTGATCCAGATACAGATATCGGCGGCGCTCAACATCGCTTTCCCGTCACGAACCAGTCAGCGATCGTACGCGCACGCAGTTCCGATCACGCAGTGCGGCAACGCGCCTTCGACACGATCCTCACGAGTTACTGGAAACCGGTTTACAAATATATTCGGCTCAAGTGGCAAGCCAATAACGAAGACGCAAAAGATCTGACGCAGGGCTTCTTCGCTAACGCGTTTGAGAAAAATCACTTCGCTAACTACGACGCGAGCAAAGCGAGTTTCCAAACGTTTCTTCGCACGTGCCTGGAGGGCTTTGTCGCCAACGAACGTAAAGCAGGCAAACGTTTGAAGCGCGGCGGCGACCTGGAACACTTTCAGCTCGACTTCGTAAATGCCGAAAACGAGTTTGCTCTACACACCGCCCCGTCTGAATTAACGCCGGAGGATTATTTTCACCGTGAATGGGTGCGCTGGATGTTTACGCTGGCGGTGGAAGCCTTGCGGAAGCGTTATGAAGAGAGCGGCAAGAGGATCTATTTTGAGTTGTTTGAGCGCTACGACTTGGCAGATGACGGCGCTAAAACCGTGTCGTACGCAACGCTCGCCGAGGAGTTTGGTTTGGAAGTGGCAACAGTCAACAACTACCTCGCCGCTGTGCGTCGTGACTTTCGCC
>DASZDV010000441.1:0-5026 GCA_035941575.1 Pyrinomonadaceae bacterium | reverse complement strand
CGAACTGTCGCGCTTAGTAGAGCTGCTTTCCGACGCGGAGATCGACACGATTCCCTACAAAGGCCCGGTGCTCGCGCTCTTCGCCTACGGCAACATCGCATTGCGCCGCTTTGTCGATCTCGACGTGATAGTGAAAAAGTCAGACGTGCTGCGCGCACGCGATCTGCTCATCGCCGATGGCTACGCGATCACAAAATCGCTAACACCCGTGCAACAGCAAGTACTACTCCGCACACAGCACAACTTACAGTTTGCGCGCGACAATCGACGTCTGCTGCTCGAACTTCATTGGGAAGTCGCGCCACACTTGTTCGCCTCTTCGCTTCAGGAAAACGAATTGTGGCGAAACCTCACGATTATCAACCTCAGCGGCACTCCCATGAAAACGCTCACCGCCGACGACCTGCTGTTTTCGCTCTGCGTCCACGGTTCGCGTCATCTCTGGGAACGACTCGCCTGGATCTGCGACGTCGCGGAACTGATCCAACGACACGAGTTGAACTGGTCCACCCTGCTCAAGCGAGCAGCTGAAACAGACAACGAACGAATGTTTCTACTTGGATTGCATCTGGCGAAGAAACTCTTGCAAGTAACCTTGCCAATCGAGGTGCAGCAACGTTGCGATGCGGATGCGCGTCTCGAGTCACTCGCCACAAACATCATCGACCATCTCTTCGATGGTCCAACGCACACACCGGCAACATCAACCGAGATCTTCAAATACAACATCGGCGTGCGGAAGAGTCTCGCAGCGCGTGCTCGCTACTTTCTCTACATGCTTCGCCCGACCGATAGCGACGTGAGTAGACGTGCCCTACCCGAGCGATTGAGTTTTGGTTACTACCTGATGCGCCCGTTTCGTCTTCTTTTCAAAGCCAAAACGACCTGAAATTTGACGGAATTTTTTTCACGTGCTAGCTTCACGGAACTACAGGCGGGCAATCCGTCTGATTGTTCATCACCGTAAGAGATAAGGACCAACACAGTGAATCGCACCGCTTATTGGAATCATGCGACGAATGCTGCAATGCTGCTTTTTATGCTTCTCGTCTGTTCCACGAGTGCGCTCACGCAGCAACCCGCGGCTACAACTCCCGAACAAAAGCCGCCGGACAAGACAACGACGACACCTGACAAGAAACCGGCAGCCAAACCCGGCTTTGAGCTGATTGTAAAAACGCGGCCCATTCTGAATCTGTCGTTGAAGGCGGAAAAGGCGAAGATGTCAGAAGTGGCTCATAAACTGTCGGAAAAGCTGAAGATACCGGTGTTTCTTGGCCCGGAACGGCAGAAGGAATCGATCACGATCGAGTTCAGTGAGTTGACTCTTGAACCTGCATTGCAATTGATGTCACCGACGGTCTACGTTGATTACGAACTCGACACTGGTTCGATGGGCCCACCGAAAGCTCTCGGAATCTACTTCTTCGATCTTAACCAGGGCGAGCCGCCAATCACCGCAGTCGTTAGCGGAGCAAATCAATCGTTCCTGATCGAAGGCAATACGGAAGATGGAGTTGAACCCACCACTGACGAAGAAAAGCAGAAGGCCGAAGAGCAACCGCTGCGTGTGAAATACGAAAACAACACTTTGACCGTTAAGGCCAAAAAACAACCATTACCTGTCGTGCTGTTAAAGATCGGTGAGGAAATCGGTATTCCGGTCGACATTCAGAACGAGCGTTTGGATCCCATCGACGCCGATATCTCAAAACTTCCCATCGAAGATGTCGTGCGGCAACTTTCCCCACACATCAAGCTTTACTATCGAGCTGACCTCACGCGCGCTGAAAAACGTGCGTTGCGCATGGTCCTTGCTGAGCCCGCAAAGGCGAGCCAATAGGGTTCTTGAAATAGTTCGTTGTGTACGCTTGCTCGGCACGTGGTCCGAAATTTTGATTGCCATGATGTCGATCAAGACCATATATTACTAACAATTGAGGCGAGGAGGCGGCTAATTTGGCTAAGCAGAACGAGATCATCAATGAGGAAAACGCTGGGCTTCAGAATGGGAGTGGTGTTGCCGGCGAAATCCTTGAACGCAAGAAAACTTTTGTTGAACCTACGATCTCTGTGCCGGTTGATGTGCTGGAAGCAACCACGTTCTTTCAGGCAGCAACCAGCGGCATAAGCAACTAAGAAGAAGTCCCGGTTGCATGAATTCTTTTCAGTCCTCGACCGACCGGCGCCCCAGAGTTTTGCGGTTGCCGGTCGGTTGTTATTTATTCAGAGTTTCGATCCGCAATTACGCACGCTGATCGAACGACTTTTCTCCGGATGGCAACTAACGCCAGTCTCTTTTCCTGAACGAAAGCCCGACATACAGATAAGTTTCACGTGCGGCGCGGAGATTCCCGTCGTTCCTTCTGGCCTGACGGAGTTTGAAGTTGCAGCAGGCGGCCGCTGCTACGCCGCGAGCGAAGAGTACTATCTCGAACTTGGCAACTCGGTGATGCATCTCGCGCGCGGAAACCCCGTAAACGTATCTGTTTGGCTCAAAGAACTTCCTGGACCATCCGATCCGGAGTTGGCGCGCGTAACGTCGTTCGCTGTGTGTGCGGCACTGCGGCGCTTTGGCATGTTTGATATGCACAGTGCGGCAGTAGTTATTCCCAACAGCGAGGTTGGCGTGCTGTTGATTGGACCATCGGGAAGCGGCAAGTCCACGCTAACGCTGCAACTGGCGACCGCGGGCTGGGGATATCTTTCAGACGATGAGTTGCTGTTGAGTGTTGTGGGTGACGAAGTGCAGGCACGGGGCTTTCGTAGTTTCTTCGCGCTTTCATCTGCTGCGGCGAATGCTAATCAACCAAAGCCCGCGTTTAAGACGTGTTTTGAACCTTCAACCGTCTTTACTTCGCCGCCTGTGGCTCGCGTAGTGCCGCGATTCCTGCTCTTCGCGAACATCGGCGGCGCACAAAACACTGAGTTGCACGAACTAACGCAAACTGAGATCATGGCGCACCTAATTCGCGCCTGTCCCTGGGCGACATACGATACTGCGATCGCCGGTGCAAATCTCGACTTGCTGGCGCATCTCGCGCGCCAGTCGAAAGGCTTCAAGCTCATGGCTGGAACCGATCTGCTTGAGCCCAATCAAGCTTCGCGAATCATCGGATCCGTATGCGGTGCATGACCGATGAAGACGAATGGCCAATTCAGTGACGACTATGGTCCACATCGCCTGACGGTGGAACTGGCGAACATTTGCAATCTTCATTGCAGCTACTGTTTACGTTCCGAAGAAAATCTCTACAGCAAACACGCCGCGTTCTTTTCGATCGAACTGCTGCGACGCGTAATCAACGAAGCTCGCGAAACAGCACACATCACGCGAGTAAACTTCACGGGCGGGGAACCCACCCTTCATCCACAGTTTGCAGAAGTGCTCGAGACCGTCGGTGCGGCCAAACTAACGACAAGTTTTGTCACCAACGGTTGGCACTTTGAACGCACATGGCCTGCCCTGTCGGCCAATCGCAACGCAAGTTCGCACGTGGCTTTCAGCATTGACGGCATCGATCGAGAGACGCACGACCGCTGGCGCGGCAAGGGCTCGTTCGATCGATTGATACGCGCGTTCTCGCGTTGCTACGTTTCACAGTTTCCGTTCACGATGAAGATGGTCATTCGCCGCGACCTGGTGGACCAACTCGAATCGGTAGCTCTGTTCGCTGCAAAAATGGGCGCTACGGCACTCAATTTCGTTCATTTGATGCCTACGTCGAGTGACTTCGAGGACTCACTCTCACTCAATCGTGAAGAGCAACGCGCCGCTGAAGAGGAGATTGCGATTCTCGCGCGCATTTTCAAGATGAAAATCGGTGTCGACGTTGGCTACTACAACATTGAGGACCAACGCGCGCCGTGCGCACCGCTTGCCGGAACGAGTATGAACATCGACTACCGCGGCCGGCTTTCACTGTGTTGCAATCTGTCCGGATTTCGCGGCGCCGGATCGGAGCCGGACGTCGTGGCTGACTTGAACGTCGAGTCATTCTCGTCGGCTGTTGAAAAGTTGCGCGCGATCGCTTCCGCGCAGTTAGAGCGACGTAAAGACGCACTCGTGACATTGCGGTCGCGCGGAGTTGCGCCGGATCTGTACGCGGGCTCGCCTTGTCTTTTTTGTCTTCAGTCGTATGGCAAGATCCCCTGGCACCACAACTCTCACTGACCTGCGAGACTGGATGCCAGTTGACGCAGTTGTCGTCAACGGCCGGCCGGGACTCTCGTGGATGAACATGGCAGGCGTACGCCTCGATGAGCCTTTCTTCCAACAAACTGTCGATCGCGTAAAAGCAGAACATCCCTACGACCGGGAACTGTTCACCGAATTCGACACGCTGGTCCAACTTGAAAAAACTTTCGACAGCGTGGCGCCAACTGGCTTCATCTTCCACTCGTCACGTTGCGGTTCGACACTCGCAGCCAACGCTTGCCGCGCGATCGCGGGCGCCATCGTTCTATCGGAGCCAGCCGCCGCCGACAAACTTATCGCCCGGTTTATAACTGACACGGATGAAACCGGCACAAAGGAAACGGTCTATTCCGTCTTCCTTCGTGGTGTCATACGCGCACTGGGCCAACGCCGCACCGGAAGCGACCGGCATCTCTTCGTCAAGTTCTCCTGTTGCAGCGTTTCCCAAATCGAACGCGTCCGACGCATATGGCCAGGTGTGCCGTGCCTGTTTCTTTATCGCGATCCGATTGAAACGATTGTTTCCAACCTTCAAAACTTGCCGCCGTGGCTCGTTGATGAGGATCGGCGTGTACTGGCGTCGATCGTTGGCAGTTCAAGTGAAGCGATTACGGAGATGAGCCTCGAAGAACTGTGCGCGCGCGCGATCGGAAGCTTTTATTCGACGGCGAACCGTGTTGCAAACAGTCGCACCTTGTTGCTTAATTACAATCAACTGTCACTGGCTGAGATAACAAGGGTGTTACAGTTTTTCGGTGTGAGTCCCGCGGCTACCGAAATGGAGACCATCGCACATCTGAGCCAAAAATATTCAAAAGCAGACCGCGC
>DASZDV010000440.1:0-3223 GCA_035941575.1 Pyrinomonadaceae bacterium | reverse complement strand
AACGTTCGCCATTGGCAGCGCACGGAAGTCAGAGAAGCGCAGGAGCGTTTTACGAAAGGACAAAAGGGATCGAGTGCAATGCCGCACAAACGCAACCCGATCATTTCGGAACGTATCTGCGGCATGGCGCGAATCGTTCGCGCGAACAGTCTGGTCGGACTTGAAAATATCGCTCTTTGGCACGAGCGCGACATTTCACACTCATCGGCCGAACGTGTCGTCTTGCCGGATTCAAGCATCGCGCTCGACTACATGCTGCAAAAAGCGATCGGGTTGATTGATGGGCTGGTGGTCTATCCGGAACGAATGCTCGAGAACCTCGGGGCGACGCGTGGACTGATCTTCAGTGGACAACTATTGCTGGCGCTCACAAACAAAGGCGTGTCGCGAGAGACCGCGTATGAGTGGGTACAACGAAATGCGATGAGAGTGTGGGATGAGAATCGGGACTTTCACGCGCTCGTGAAAGCCGATTCTGACATTACCTCGCGACTATCGGCTGAAGAGATCGATCGCACGTTCTCGCTCGATCACTACCTGCGAAACGTCAGCACGATCTTTAGAAGGCTCGGGCTCCAATAGGCCCTACAGGTCCTATAGGACGTATTACTTAGCAGAAAACTTTTCCGCCAAATTCCCGATGATCGGCAGCTTGAAATACTGCTTCTGAAATGCCTTGACCAGGCACATGACCACCGCGATTAGCAGTCCGACGGAGAAAAGGATCCAAACCAGCGTGACGAGTAGACCCATTATAGTGCCTACAAAATCTCCTATCGCGGCGCCTGCAAACAACAGAACAAACGTAGCTATCCACAGTACGATGCCGGCGACGGCAATCAAAACGTTTAATAAGATCGACTGCATCGCGTGAAACCGTACGAGGCGACTGTCTTTTTCAATCAGGAAGAAAATCAGTCCGGACACCCAACCGAAAATGTACGAGAGCAAGGCGGCGACGTTTTCATCGAGGCCGGTACTTGATTTGGTCGTTTGGACGGGCGGCGGGTTTTGCATTATAAGTTTCTCCTGGGTGGACGTTTTGACGCGGGATATTAGTCCAATAACTGCTTTTTAAGCAATGTTTTATTAATGCAAAGACAGGTCGCAGATGAAAGCCAAAGTTTACGTAAACCTGAAAGCCGGCGTTCTCGATCCGCAGGGCAAAGCAATACAGCATTCGGTCGAACTGCTTGGCTTTTCCGGCATCTCAGATGTGCGTCAGGGCAAGTATTTTGAGATTTCGCTCGACGACTCAGTAGACAAGCAGCACGCGCGCGAATCGGTGGAGAAAATGGCGCGTGAAGTGCTGTCGAATCCAATCATCGAAGACTACCGTGTGGAGATAGACGCGTGAAGTTTGGAGTAATAGTTTTTCCGGGTTCGAATTGTGACCACGACGCCTATCACGTGATCTCAAAGCACGTCGGGCAGCCGGTGGATTTCGTCTGGCACCGCGACACCGATTTGAGCACGTACGACGCCGTGATCATCCCAGGCGGTTTTTCTTACGGCGACTACCTGCGCGCCGGAGCACTCGCACGGTTTTCACCGGTGATGAATTCTGTGAAGAAGTTTGCTGAAAGCGGCCGGTTTGTCCTCGGAATTTGCAACGGTTTTCAGATCCTTTGCGAAGCAGGACTCTTACCCGGCGCGTTGATTCGTAATCGCGATCTGCATTTCATCTGCGAACACGTTTACGTGCGAGTCGAAACTTCGGATAGTCCGTTTACCAACGAGCTCAAACGCGGATCAGTACTTCGCATTCCGATCGCACACGCCGAAGGCAATTACGTTTGTGACGACGCCACACTGGCTGAACTGCAACGCGAAGATCGCATCGTATTTCGTTACTGCGAGCCGGACGGCTCGATTACCGACGCGGCGAATCCGAATGGCGCGCGTTACAACATCGCCGGTATTTGCAACCTGGAACGGAACGTTCTCGGATTGATGCCACATCCCGAACGCGCGTGCGAAGATCTGCTCGGCTCGACCGATGGGAGCGACATCTTTCGTTCACTTGCGGCAACTCTCGCGGCAGCGGTCTAATCTTTCAAAACATGAAACGAATACTGCCATTTCTCATCATTCTCGCCGTGCTTGGCGTTGCACTTGGTTCTGCATGGTACTTGTCCCGTCCTGAGCCGGCTTCGCGCCCAACTGCCACTGCTAACTCGACGTCCAGCTCAGGTTCTTCAACGGCGCCGTCGCAACCAGTCGCACTAAGAGGAGTTCCCGGAGCAGAACCGGCGCATACGCATGGTCCTGCAAATGCGCCCGTGCAGATCGAAGAGTTTGGTGATTTTCAGTGTCCGCCATGTGGCTTGTTTCATCCGATTCTCGAACAGATGCACCATGAGTTTGGCGATAAACTGCGCATCACGTTCCGCGAGTTTCCGCTTTACCCGAATCACCAGCACTCAGTTGTCGCAGCTTCATCAGCGGAAGCCGCGGGACTCCAGGGAAAGTTCTGGGAGATGCACGATCTTCTTTACGAACACCAGAACGATTGGAAAGACAAGTTTGACGTGCGTCCAATCTTCGAAGGTTACGCGAAAGAGATCGGCGTGGATGTCGAACGTTGGAAGCGCGACATGGGCAGCGAGCAAGTCGCGAAACGAATTACGCTCGACGGAAGTCGCGGTCACTCGCTCGGCGTAAAAGGCACGCCGACTGTCTTTGTTAACGGCCGCGAAGTCCCGTTTGATTCGCTTCCAGCCGAGAAATTGCGCGTGATTATCCAGAATGAGTTGACAGCAGCCGGACAGCGGTAATGAAGCTTTACGTTACGGCTGCGATTATTTCACTGCTAGGTCTCGCCGACGCCATTTACCTCACAGTTGAACACGTAACAGGTCAAAGTGTTCGCTGCACGATTGTGGCAGGCTGCTCTGAAGTGTTGAGCAGTTCGTACGCAGTCGTCGGCGGCATTCCTCTTGCGGCGATTGGCGCCGCCGCGTATTTCGGTGTTTTCAGTCTCGCCACTCTCGCCGCGTTTGGTTATCGCGTCGCGGAAACGTTGTTGACTCCGCTCGTTCTCCTGATGTTTCTGGTCAGCCTTTGGTTGATCTATCTTCAGGCTTTCGTCATTCACGCTTTTTGCCAGTTCTGCTTGCTCTCGGCTGCCATAACAACTGCGCTAACGGTCATCGTGCTAATCGGGGTAATCTTTGGACGAAAGAAAAGGTAAATATGGAACAACCGACAGTGTCAGACATCT